>WHTA01000012.1 GCA_009379825.1 Streptosporangiales bacterium | reverse complement strand
CGCAATCGTTCAACTGGACCTACACCCGCGACGACCTCAACCAATTCCTGGCCCACCTGCGGCTACACGACCCAGTCACATCCCCACCAGTGAGCCGACCGGCCGCATGACCCCGACGAACTAACGGAGATGCCCACTAGCTCTGCGTCCCGGGCGACGCCTGGCGGCTAGTCGGGGGCGTGCGGGGGCCGGGCGCGGCGGTTGCGTTCGAAGCGCCGGTTGAGCACTGCGGCCGTGCCGAGCCCGACGAGCAGCAGCGGGATCACCGCGAGCAGCGGCACCGGCCGGGTGACCACGTCCAGCAGGAAGATGCCGGCGATCGCGAGCAGCACGAGGCCGCCGACGAGCGCGCCCCAGTTCGTCCTATGCAGCACGCCGCACCTCCACCACGCCGGTGTCGAGGGTCAGGTCGAGCGCCACGACCGGCGCCTCCGGCTGCGCGCGGGCCGGTCCGGGGCCGCTCTGCGCCGGGTAGTCACGGCGTACCCGCGCGCCGTTGCCGCCGAGCTCCTCACCGAAGGCCTGGATGCTGCACCTGTCGCACTGCACGGCCAGCTCCACGTGTGCGGTTCGCGGGACGCGCACCACGAGCCGACCGGCGTCCATCCGGGCCGTCGCGGGGTAGGCCTGGTCGGCCTGCATGGGCACCTTCGTGAGGTCGAGCCGCGCCATGCCCACGCCGGCGGTGTACGGGTGCTGTGCGGCGAGCTGCGCCTGCGAGGTCGGGCGCCAGACGACGGGAGCCCACTCCACGTCGGCGGCCGGCCCGGTGACGACGGTCGCCGCGCCGAGCGCGAGCACGAGCAGCACGCCCCAGAACTGCACCCTGGCCCGTCCCACCCAGGCCGAGAGCACCAGCCCTAGCCCCAGCGTGCCGAGCGCGGCGGCCAGCGGCACGCGGACGTCGCCGGCGACGTGCCCGGTGTGCTGCAGCCAGGCCAGGCCGCCGCCGACGGCGACGGCGAGCAGCCAGACGACCCCGGTGATCGACCGGATGCGCGGTGGGTCCGGCGCCTGCGGCTGCGGCTGCCGCAACGTGGCGAAGTCGACGTACGCCTGCTGTGTCGCGGCCGCCGGCGCGGCCAGGTGTGGCGTCGGCGCGGGTGACGGCGGTGGGCCCGGCTGTGGTGGCGCCGGTGGTACCTCGGTCGGCTGGGCCGGTGGGGCGGCGGCGTCCGGGGCCGGCGCTGGCCGGCCGTCCGCATCGCGCCACAGGTCCCTGAACGTCACGCCGCGGCGGTGCGCGACCAGGACGGCCAGCCCGGCGATCACCACGATGCTCAGCGAACCGCCGCCGAACACGCCGGACAGCCCACCGAGCACGACCAGCAGGCCGACGATGGCCAGCAGCAGGCCCGCGGTCCGCATCCCGCGTGCGCGGGAGCCGGCCAGCAGCCGGCCGAGCGGGGCGGTGCCGGTGCGGGCGTCCGGGATCAGCAGCACGGCTGCGCCGTACAGCACCAGCCCGGCGCCGCCGACCACCGTGAGCACGACGGTCAGCACGCGGTAGATGATCGGGTCGATGTCGGTGTACTCGGCGAGCCCGCCGCACACCCCGCCGATCACCCGGTTCTCGGCGCTGCGCTGCAGCGGCAGGTCGGGCCCAGGCGGCGCTGGGTCCGACCGCCCCGATTGCCGCGCCGGCTCCTCCATGACACCCATCCTGGCCTGGCCGCCGCGGCGGCGGCATCGGGGATCACCCTGACCGGTCCGGGAGCCGGTCACGGGTGGTCCCCGATGTGTGCTGGGCGAATTCGTGTGAGTATCGGTGTGTGGCAACCGTGGCGCGCAAGCCGCGCAAGCTCTACCGCGAGCCGGACCGCCGGCTGCTCGCGGGCGTCTGCCGTGGTCTCGCCACCCACCTGGGGCTGGACGTGACGATCGTCCGCATCGCGTTCGTGCTCCTCACGGTGACCAGCCTCGTCGGCGTGGTGGTCTACGCGGCGCTGTGGTACTTCGTGCCGCTGGCGCCCGAGCCGGAAGGCGTCGTGGAGCAGCCACGGCGGAAGAAGAAGGACCTGGGGCAGATCGCCGGCCTGATTGCGTTGACCCTCGGCCTGGTCGTCTTCCTCCAGATGGTCGGCTGGAGCGTGCCGAGCCAGATCCTGTGGCCGATCGTGGTCGTCGGCGTGGGTGCGGCGTTCCTGTGGCAGCAGGCCGACGACGCGCAGCGGGTGCGGCTGCGCAAGGCGGCGAGCGGCCGTGCGGCGGTCGTACGTATCGGCGCGGGCATCCTGCTGGTCGTCGGTGGCCTCATCGGCTTCCTCTCGCTGCGCGGCAACTTCAGCCAGCTCGGCAACAGTGTGCTCTTCGCCGCCGTGTCGGCCGCCGGCATCATCGTCATCGCCGCGCCGTTCGTCACCAAGCTGACCCGCGACCTCTCGGTGGAGCGCAGGGAGCGGATCAGGCAGGAGGAGCGCGCCGAGCTCGCCGCGCACGTCCACGACTCCGTGCTGCAGACGCTGACCCTGATCCAGCGCAACGCCGGCGACGCGCGCGCGGTGCAACGCCTCGCGCGGGCGCAGGAACGAGACCTGCGGGGCTGGCTGTACAAGCCGCCGCAGGACAAGGAGACCAACCTCGCCGCGGCCGTCGAGGCGGAGGCGGCGGACGTGGAAGACCACCATGCCGTGTCGATCGACGTCGTGGTGGTCGGCGACTGCCCGCTGGACGAGAAGCTCGCCGCGCAGCTGCAGGCCGCGCGCGAGGCGATGGTCAACGCCGCCAAGCACTCCGGAGTGGAGACACTGTCGGTGTACGTGGAGGTCGAGCCTGACCAGGTGACCTTGTTCGTGCGCGACCGCGGGAAGGGGTACGACCAGGACGCCGTACCCGCCGACCGGATGGGCCTGCGCCAGTCGATCGTGGGACGGATGGAACGCAACGGGGGCCGCGCGGTGATCCGTAGCTCGCCCGGCGAGGGCACCGAGGTGCGCCTCGAGATGAAGCGAGAGAGGGGACCTGAGGATGAGTGACGTCGAGCAGAACGAGGTGCCGGGACCGCCGCGGGTGGTCATCGTCGACGACCACCGGATGTGGCGTGCCGGCGTGCGTGCCGAGCTCGGCGACGAGGTCGACATCATCGGCGAGGCGGGCGACGTCGAGGAGGCCTGCGTCGTCATCGAGGCGAAGCAGCCCGACGTGGTGCTCCTGGACGTGCACATGCCGGGCGGCGGCGGCCGCGAGGTGCTGCAGCGGCTGCAGCCGAAGCTGCCTGACGTCAGTTTCCTCGCGCTTTCGGTGTCGGACGCCGCCGAGGACGTCATCGCGGTCATCCGCGCCGGCGCGCGCGGTTACGTCACGAAGTCGATCTCCGGCGCCGAGCTGGCCGCGGCGATCAAACAGGTCTCCGAGGGCGATGCGGTGTTCTCGCCGCGGCTGGCCGGCTTCGTGCTGGACGCGTTCTCGTCCACCGAGGTGCCGCCGGTGGACCCGGACCTGGACCGGCTGAGCCCGCGCGAACGCGAGGTGATGCGGCTGATCGCCCGCGGCTACGCGTACAAGGAAGTGGCGAAGGAGCTGTTCATCTCGGTGAAGACCGTGGAGACGCACGTGTCCGCCGTGCTGCGCAAGCTGCAGCTGTCCAACCGGCACGAGCTCAGCCGCTGGGCCGCAGACCGCCGCCTCGTCTGAGGCGGCCGGTGGGCAGCGCGCCGCTGCCCACCGGCGGCGAGGTCAGCACGTCGAGTTGTACTCGTACTTGTCGGCCAGCTCGTGCTGCTTGCTGTCGATGACCACGAGCTCGGTGAGCTTCCGCTTGGGCACGTCCGCCTCCTTCATCAGCTTGTCGGCGAGCTGCATGGTCACCCGTCCCTCTTGCGCCGGGTTTTGCGCGATGAGCGCGGAGATGGTGCCGTTCTTCAGCGCATTGACCTCGGCCGGGGCCGCGTCGTACGCGATCAGCTTGACCTTCTTGGTGGCGTTCGCCTGCTTGAGACCGGTCACCGCTCGCCGAGCTCCTTGGCGAGCTTGTCCGCGGCGAGTTCCCCGCCGTGCACGTTGCTGGTGATGACCTGGGATTCGGGCAGCTTGGTATTGCTCAGCGTCTGGTCGACGGTGACGACCCGCGTGCCTGCCTGGGTCAGCTGCCGCACCGGCGGCACGAGCGCCTGCGCGTCGGTCGGTACGACCGCCGCGACCGCCGGGTTCTGGGCGCGGACAGCGTTGACGACAGGCACCTGTGAGTCCGCGGCGAACTGCTCCGGGGCGGATACCTTCAACGAGAGGTCGAGCTTCTTCGCCTCGGCCTTCGCCCCGCAGGCCAGGGCCTGGTAGAAGGGACTGCCTTTCACACCGAGTACGAGGGCGACATTCCTGTCGTCCGGCATCTTCGCTTCGTTTCCCGGGGTCGTGGAGCCCGAGGTACAGGCGGTGAGGCCGAGGGCGGACACGGTGGCAAGGACGAGTACAGAACGTCTCACGGGTTTCTCCAGTCGGTTGGGGGAAGGGCTACGTGCGGAGATAGCGGCGACGTTTGAGCTGGTCGATGAAGACGGCGAGGATGAGTACGGCCCCCATCGCGACCGTCTGCCAGAACGGCGGTACTCCGAGGATGACGAAGCCGTTCAACAAGGTGATGGGGATGAAGACCCCGACGAGTGTGCCGAGAACCCCGCCGACGCCCCCGAACAGGCTCGTACCGCCGAGCACGACGGCGGAGATCGTGGACAGGTTGTCGGTCGCGTGGCCACCGATGGTGGTCGTGGCGAACCTCGCGATGGACATCACACCGGCCACCCCGGCGAGTGCGCCGCACAGGACGTACACGCGCAGCAGTTGGGACCGCACGGGGATGCCCGCGCGCCTGGCGGCCTCCCGGTTGGAGCCGACCGCATAGGTGCGTTCACCGAACCTGGTCATGTGCAGGCAGACCGCTGCGAGGACCGTGATGACCACACCGATGACGATGAGCGTCGGGATGCCGGCGAACTTCCCCGTGCCGATCATGCCGACCAGTCGCTCCGGGACCGCCCTGACATCCTCGCCGTCGGTGATGATCTGCGCGAATCCCAGTGCCATGCCCATCGTGCCCAACGTGACGACGAGCGCAGGGATGCGCACGAACGCGACGAGCAGGCCGTTGAGCAGACCCCACCCCGCACCGGCGGCGATCGCCGCGACAGCGCCGACGGCGATGATCCCCCAGTTTGCGTCAGTGGTGCCGTACGTCGTGCCTTGGGCGCCCGACAGCGCCAGCATCAGCTTCGCGCCGACGACCGAGGAGAACACGAGCACCGAGCCGACCGAGAGATCGATGCCCGCGGTGATGATGACGAAGGTCTGCCCGATGGCGAGCACGAGCAGGATCGCCGCGTCGACCGCCAACGTGGACAGGTTGTATGCCGTGGCGAACTGTTCCGGACGCAGCACGGTGAAGATGCCGCCGAGGAGTAGCAGCAGGACGAATATCCAGCCGCGGGTCAGCCGGCGTGTCCACTGGGTTCGTGCGCTCTCCACCGGTGCCTCGATGACGGCAGATGGCTGTGGTTGCTTCTGGGTCGTGGTCATGCCGCGGCTCCCTGGTCGATCGTGCCGCTGGTCATCGCCTTGATCAGGTCCTCGACCTCGGCTTCGCCGCTGTCGAAGGTGGCGACCTGCTGGCCCAGCCTGAGCACCTCGATGCGGTCGGCGATGTCCAGTACCTGGGGCATGTTGTGGCTGACGAGCACCACCGCGATGCCGTCGTCCCTGACCGACTTGATGAGGTCGAGCACGCGTCCGGTCTGCACGACGCCGAGGGCGGCCGTCGGCTCGTCCATGAAGATCACCTTGTCCGCCCACATCGCGGCCCGGGCGATGGCTATCGACTGCCGTTGTCCACCGGACAGGGACGCCACCGGTACGTCCGGGGAGCGCAGTGTGATGCCGAGTCTGGCGAACTGTACGGTAGCGACCTTGCGCATGCTCCTGCGGTCGACGAACCCGAGCTTGCCGAGCAGGCCGCTGCGGAGCGTCTCGTTGCCGAGGAAGAGGTTCTGTGCGGCGGCGAGCTCGGGAGCGAGCGCGAGGTCCTGGTAGACCGTGGCGATGCCGAGCTGCTGTGCGTGCGAGGGACTGGTGAGCTCGATCGGCTCGCCGTCGAGGAAGAGCTGTCCCGCGTCCGGTCCGTCCGCGCCGGACAGGATCTTCACCAACGTGGACTTACCGGCACCGTTGTCACCGATGAGCGCGCAGATCTCGCCGGGGTAGACGCTGAAGTTCGCGTTCTCCAAGGCGTGTACGTGACCAAAGCTGCGGCCGATCCCGCGAGCCTCGAGCAGGGCGGTCTCAGCCATGAGTGGTCTCCTGCGCTGTGCCGAGACCGATGTTGTTCGCGGCCTCGAACCACTCCGCATAGCCGGCGTCGACGAGTCGCCGCCAGTGGTCGAAGGCGGTCTCCGCGTCGGGGAAGTTTCAGATCTCCACCGTGGAGTAGTCGCTCTGCCCGCGGACGGAGAAAGTTCCCTGGGACGAGCCGCCGCGCTGATGGCTGGCCTCGCGTACGGCCAGGAACTTGGCGCGCTCGCCGGTACGCTGCTGCTCGTCGAGCTCGTACCAGGCTGTTCTCGGGCGGCTGTAGTGGATCCATACGAGATCAGACATCGGTGTCCTCCTCGAGCAGTGCGAGCAATGGCCTGCGCCGGCCTACGTAGTGACGCGACGTGCCGAACTTGAAGTCGGCGACCCGCTCGTGTTCGCGCATCGCGCGATCGAGCATCTCGACACTCGGCACCTCCCAGAGACCCACGTGGTGCCACCGGCTCGACCAGTCGAGCCGGTGCCGGCCGGCGATGCGGGCACCGCCTTGTACGTCGTGCGTGAACGCCACATCGCACTCGGCGTCGTATGCGCTGCGTTCCTCAGCGGTCGCTGCCTGCCAGGCGTCGTTCCACTGCCACAGTGCGATGAACCCCCAGGGATGGTCGGTCGGCTCCGTGGTCGGTGCGACAGGGGCGAACTCGCGGATGCCGAGCAGCCACTCGGTGCGGGCGAGCGTCCCCCAACCGGCTTCCTCGAGTGCGATGGTGCCCTGCAGTGCCTGCTGGGAATCTGGCGCTTCGAACGCGCCGGCGAAGTCGATGTCGTGCGCGAACCCGGTCGCGTAGCAGGCGGGCGAGTTGCTCTCGCCGAACATGTGCCGGACCGACAGCGACCACCCGTCCGCCGCCAGTTGGTCGAGCGCGGTGTGAACACCGGCCACTGCGGTGAGGCGGCTGCGCCGCGATACGCCGTGTTGGCGGCGGGCCAGAAACAGCACGACGCAGGCTTCGCCGCCGGCTGCGGCGAAGACGTCCGTCGCGTCGGTCAGGGACGTCATTCCCGGGTCCGGTACTTGTCGACGGCCGTCATCAGCCGTTCCACCCGCGCAGGATCGACCGGGTTCCACCACCTGCCCTCGTGCTTCAGCCACTGGCCGACGATCGCGCCGTCGGCCACACCGAAGAGCCGATCGACCTGGTCGGAGTCGAGCCCGGAGCCGACGATGACCGGCAGCACCGTGCCCTTGCGTACTTCGTGGACCTCCTCGGGTGAGGTCGGTGACCCGGTTCTCGTGCCCGTGGCGATGAGAACGTCGGCATCGAACCACTCCGCGTCCGTCGCCTGCTCGTCGACGCTGCGATCCGACGTGATCGCGTGCGCGCCGAACTTGACGTGTACGTCGGCGAACACGTGTACGTCGTGTGCGCCGATGGCTTTGCGGTACCGCATCGCCCGCGGTGCGGGACCGTCGAGGAAGCCCTCGTTCGCGACGTACGCGTTCACCCACTGGTTGGCACGGACCCACCGGGCGTCCACCGCCTTCGCGACCGCAAGTGCGGGAATCACGGCGTTGGCGACGCACGTGATACCGATCGGGACGTCGCTGACCGAGCGAATCTCGAGGCAGGCGGCGGTGAGTGCGGCAACGGTCTCGGGGCCGACGTCATCCGGGCGGGCGAACGGCATGTCGCTGGCGTTCTCGACCATGATGCCGTCGATGTCGCCCTCGCTCAGTACCCGCGCGTCCCGTGCCGCTGCCGCGTAGATGTCGGCGACCGGCTCGCCGCCGTAACGTGGTGCGCCGGGTAGCGGTGGCAGATGGATGACCCCGATCACCGGTTTCGGCTGTGCGAACAGAGCGCACAACGCGTCCGGCTTGGGCGGGAGTACCCCCTGGATTGTCATGGACCAACCGCTCCTCGCTGTTCTGTGGGTTGGGAGAGCCTCGCCTTCACGGCCGTCGGCGTCGGGTACGCCGGATGCGCGCCGAGGCCGGCGCAACTCAGTGAAGCCGCGGCTACCGCGTAGGCGAGGGCGTCGGGGGCAGCGTCCCCGTGCAGGGTTCGCGCCACGTACGAGCCGGCGAGGCAGTCACCCGCACCGGTTGTGTCCACGACGTCGACGGCGGTGGCCGGCGGCTCGACCCGTATCGACGTCCCGGCGGTCACGAGCGTGGCGCCGGCGGGTCCCGCGGTCATGACGAGGTGCTGCGCACCGGCTGCCGTGAGCTGTTCCGCGGCGTCCTGACCGAGCAGCGCAGCGGCACGGGTGTTGCAGAAGACCACCGCGGCGCCGCGGAGTACGTCCGCCAGGACCGCGAGCCCGTTACCGAGCGTCGCCGGCTCGAGGTCCACCGACCATGGGATCGCCGCCTGCCGGCAGCGATCGACGAGCCGTCGGGCGGCGACGGCGTCGTAGGCCGCGGTGTGCATCCAGCCGACCCCGTCGAGCCGCAGCGTCCCGCACCGCTGGACGCTCGGGTAGAACTGTGAGCCGGGCGCGAGGACCAGGCGCTTCTCGCCGTGCCCGTCGAGCAGGATCAACGCACGTGCCGTCCGGTCCGAGTCGTGTTCGGCGCGTACGTCCACGCCGGCGGCGCGCAGACCGCGCAGGCATTCCGCGGCCGCCGTGTCCTGGCCTAGTGCCGTCTCCAGTCGGACCGGTGCTCCGGCGACGGCCGCGGCGATCGCTGAGTTGGCGGCCACACCGCCGACACCCTCGACCAGCCGGTGCGCGAGGACCTTCTCGTCCGGGGCGGGCACCTGGTCGACGAGCACGGTCGTGTCCAGGCTGGCGTCGCCGACCACCAGCACGGTCGCTGTGCTGGTCATGGGCGGGCCAGCTCCATCCTGAACCGGTAGCGATCTGCGCGGTAGTGCAGAACCACGTACTCGACCGGCCTGGAGTCTGCGGTGCTCGCCAGCCGGCGTGCGATCAGTACCGGCGCGCCCCGTTCGATCCTCAGTTGCTCGTCGATCGGAGGCTGCGCGACGCCCCCTTCGATGTACTCCTCACCCAGGGCGATACGCACTCCTGCCGTGTCCTCGAGCCAGCGGTAGAGCGACGTCGAGTCCATCGTTTCGAGTGTCGGCCGGTCGCTGGTGGGTACGACCGACGGTTCGAGCCAGGATCGGCTGGAGGCAAGAGGCTGGCCGTCGGCAAGGAGTAGCCGCTCGATATGGACCAGCCTGGTGCCACGTTTGATGTCCAGCTTGGCCGCGACCTCCGCGGGTGCACGGACGACGCTGACATCGAGAGTGCGATAGCTGGGCGTCAGGTTGCGCGCCTTCATGTCCTCGGCGAACGACGCCAGCAGGTTCAGCGGTTGATCCACCTTCGGCGGCAGCACGATCGAGCCGCGGCCAGCCTTGCGTTTGACCAACCCCTCGTGTTCCAGCTGGTCAAGCGCCGAACGCGCGGTTGTGCGGCTGACTCCGAAGCGCCGGATCAATGCGGACTCCGGCGGCAAGGTGTCGCCGGGTGCGAACTCACCTGCGGTCACCGCAGAGCGGAGCCGATCACTGATCTGGAACCACAGTGGCACCGGTCCCTCTTCGAGGTCTGTCTCCGCCCATCGCATCATCGCATCGTCGCAATGTCATGTCATTTGTCAACCCACGATGACGGATAGAAGTCGAACGGTGTCGGTACCGCGGTGGTTTACAGAGAGCTGACGGTGTCGGCGATCGCGGTCAGTGCCGTCTGGATGTTGGCGACCGAGTTGGCGTACGACAGGCGTAGGTAGCCCTCGCCGTAGCGGCCGAACGAGCTGCCGGAGAGGCAGGCGACGCCGGCCTCGTCGAGTAGCCGCTCCTCCAGGTGTTTGGCGTCGACGCCGAGTGCGCGCACGTTCGGGAACGCGTAGAACGCGCCCGCCGGGGCCACGCAGGAGATGCCGGGGATCTCGTTCAGCCCGTCGACGACGACCTGGCGGCGGGTGCGGAACTCCTCGACCATCGCGTCCACCGGTTGCCAGGGGCCGTTCAGCGCGGCGATGGCCGCGTGCTGGCTGAACGCCGACGTGCACGACACCGAGTTCACCACCAGCCTGGTCAGCGGCTCGACCAGCGCTTGCGGGAAGACGCCGAAGCCGAGCCGCCAGCCGGTCATGGCGAACGTCTTCGACCAGCCGTCGAGCAGGATGGTGCGGTCGGCCATGCCGTCCACGTCGAGGACGCTGGCGTGCTCACCGTCGTAGCGGATCGCCCAGTAGACCTCGTCGGAGAGCACGGTGAGGTCGTGCCTGATGGCGATCTCGGCGATCGCCTCGCAGTCCGCGCGGGTGAGCGCGCCGCCGCACGGGTTGTGCGGCGAGTTCAGGATCAACAGCTTTGTCCGGCTGGTGACCAGCGACTCCAGCTCCGCCGGGTCCAGCCGGAACCCGTTCCCCTCGCGCAGTGGCGCCGGTACGGGGGTGGCGCCGACGAACGACGCGATCGACTCGTACATCGGGAAGCCGGGGTCGGGGTAGATGACCTCGTCGCCGGTGTCGCACAGCGCGAGCATGGTGTACCACATGATCGGCTTCGCGCCCGGCGTGATGATCACCCGGTCCGGGCTCGTACGCAGCCGCCCGGTGCGTTCGAGGAACTCGGCCACCGCCTCCCGCGCCGCGGGGATGCCGGGCGCGGGCACGTAGTGCGTCTCACCGGCGCGCAGCGCCTCGGCCGCGGCGTCGGCGACGTGCGCGGGGGTGTCGAAGTCGGGCTCGCCGATCTCCAGGTGCACGACCAACCGGTCGGCCGCTTCCATCGCTTTCGCCCTGGCCAGCACCTCGAACGCCGATTCGGTGCCCAGCCTGTCCATCCGCGCCGCAAGTTCCATACGGGGAGCCTACTCACAGGCGCCGGGTACCGCGGCTTCTACCATGGTCGCGGTCATTGGGATGGAGCGTCGTGCGAACGCTGGAGACGGTCGACCGTGCGTTGCAACTCCTCGCGTTGTTCGAGCAGCCACGCCAGGAGCTGACCGTTGGTGCGCTCGCGGCGAAGCTGGGTGTGCACCGCAGCGGTGCGTCGCGGCTGGCCGGCACGCTGGCCGAGCGCGGGTTCCTCGAGCGGTCACCGCACAGCGACGCGTACCGGCTGGGGCCGCAGCTGCGGCGGCTCGGCATGCTCGCGGTGGCGTCAAGCGACCTGGTGGCGGCCGCCAGGCCGGTGATGGCCAAGCTGGCGGACCGGGTCGACGAGACCGTGGTGCTCTCGGTGCTCGACGGCCACGAGGCCGTCGACGTCGCGCAGGTCGACGGCTCGCATCTGATCGGCGCCAAGCAGTGGGTCGGCCAGCGCTCGCCGCTGCACGCGACGTCGGACGGCAAGATATTCCTCGCCTTCTGCGCCGTCGACCTCGATCTCGTGCCGCTGACCGCGGTTACCGAACGCACCATCACCGAGCGGGCCGAGGTGGAGGCCGAGGTGCAGCGGGTGCGTGCGCGTGGCTGGGCGGGCGCGGAAGGCGAGATGGAGAGCGGCCTGAACGGTGCGGCGGCGCCGATCAGGGACCACCAGGGCGGCTGCGTGGCGGCGCTGAGCATGTCGGCGCCCGAGTACCGGCTGCCGGCCGAGCGGTTGCCTGTACTGGGTGACCAGGTACGTACGGCCGCCGACGAGGTCGCCGCCACGCTGGGCTACGTGCCGCAGGCCACCGATGACCGCTGACGTGGAGCCGTACGAGTCCGGCATGCTGGCGGTCGGCGACGGCCACAGCGTCTACTGGGAGACCGTCGGCGACCCCGCAGGAACGCCTGCGGTGTACCTGCACGGCGGGCCGGGTAGTGGCAGCAAGCCGTTCGCCAGGCGGTACTTCGACCCGCACAGGTACCGCGCGGTGCTGTTCGACCAGCGTGGCTGTGGCCGGAGCACGCCGCTGGCGAGCGGACCGGACGCCGACCTGACCACGAACACCACCTCACACCTCGTCGCGGACATCGAGCGGCTGCGTGAGCACCTGGGCATCGACCGCTGGGTGGTCGTGGGCATCTCCTGGGGTGTCACCCTGGCCCTGGTGTACGCGCAGGCGCACCCGGAGCGGGTGCTCGGCATGGCGCTCGGCGCGGTCACCGCAGGCACCCGCGGCGAGATCGACTGGATCACCCGCGAGATGGGGCGGGTCTTCCCGCGCGAGTGGCAGGAGTTCGCCGCGGCCGTGCCGGCCGCCGAGCGCGACAACCTCGCCGCGGCCTACGCGCGGCTGCTTGCCGACCCCGACCCGCGGGTGCACGAGCGCGCCGCGAGGCAGTGGTGCACGTGGGAGGACACCTACGTGGCGCTGATGCCCGGCTGGACGCCGAACGCCAGGTACGACGACCCGGAGTTCCGTAGCGTCTTCGCCCGGTTGGTCACGCACTACTGGGGCAACCACTGCTTCCTGGCGGAGAACCAGGTGTTCGACGACATGCACCGCCTGGCGGACATCTCGGCCGTGCTCGTGCACGGCCGGCACGACGTTTCGAGCCCGCTGGACACCGCGTGGCGCCTCCACCAGGCGTGGCCGACCAGCCGCCTCGTCGTAGTGGGCGACGCCGGGCACGGCGGCGGTGGCTTCAGCGGTGCGTTGCTTGCCGCTGTGGATTCGTTCGTCGCGCCGGCCTGAACCGGTCAGCGGGGTGCGGTGGTGGCCAGCACGTCGGCGAAGAAGGCGCTCACCGTGGGGAGCACCAGCGTGCCCTCGTGCGCGACGCCGTCGACCAGGTCGAAGCGGACCGCGATGCCGTGCCCCTCGTAGTTCCTGCGTAGCGTCTGTAGCCGCTCGATACGGGTGCTGCCGGTCTGCTCGACGCCGTCCATCCAGTTGGTATCGCTGGGGTTGTTGATCTCCCAGGTCTCCACGTCCTCGGCACCGACGACCAGCTGCACGGGCACCTGCCGGATCGCGTCGAGGTCAGGCGGTGCGCCGAAGCGGTCGGCGAAGCCGTGGGTGCCCAGCCACCACGGCTTGCCGTCGTCGAGCTCGGTGATCCGGCCGGGGGCGCCGATCGACGCGGCCGCGAGCCGGTGCGGGTGCAGGTAAAGGAAGCGGTGGGTGAACTGGCCGCCGCCGGAGAAGCCGTGCAGCAGGAACCTGCCCGCGTCGACGGGGAACCGGTCCGCCACCTGGTCCACCATGTCGAGCAGCACCAGGTCGAAGCGGATGTCGCGGTACGCGATGAACTTGAAGTTGTGCAGGTCGTCCGGGTCGACGATGCCCGCGGGGAACAACGGCGCGAGCACCACGCACCTGTGTGCCTCGCAGAAGTCGGCCATCGCGTCGCGGTACTGGCCGGCGGTACGCCCGGTGCCGTGCTGGATCACGATCAGCGGGTACCGCTGTGGGTCGCCGTCGCGGTGGTGCGGCACGTAGAGGCAGTAGCTGAACCGCTGGTCGGTGCGCGACGCGAACATCGTCGTCGCACCTGTCTCGTAGAACAGCTTCGGATCGCGTATCTTGCCCGCGGCCACTGCGCCACCCCCGTCTGCTCCGGCGGTCTGGATGCTACTGGCGCACCGGTGCCAGGCAAGACCTTTGCCGCGGCCGCAGCAACGGTCAGCCGAGGTCGACCTCGGTGCCGTCGACGAACAGCCGCCCTGCGGGGGTGAGCGCCGCGGCGATCCGCCGTCGCGCGAGCACGCCTGCACGGGGGTTCCGGCCGTCGAGGGCGCCGACCCGTACGGCGAACGCGAGGTCGTACGGCGCCTCGCCGGGGAGCAGCTCGAAGTCCTCGGCGGCGACCTGGCGTACGCTCAGCCGCCCGGCGGCGATCTCCGCCGCCGCGTTCCGCTCGGTCAGGGCGACGCCCTTCGCGGAGCGGTCGATCACCAGGACGTGCCCGTCGCCCTCGCGACCGCTCTGGCCGCAGCGCCTGGCGCGCCGCCGACCTCGAGCACCCGCAGCCCGGGGCGCAGCGGCAGCGCGTCCACGACGGCCGCGAGCCGCGGGGAGAGTCCGGCCATGCGCAGAGTCAACCACGCACCGCCGTCAGAGGTGGACGACCACCTGGTCGTCGTCGACGGTCACCGGGTAGCTCTTCGTACGGATCCGCGGGTCGACGATGGCGACACCGGTGGCGATCTCGAACTCCCAGCCGTGCCACGCACACCGCACGATCTCGCCGGACCGGCCGTAGGTGTACGTGCGGTTGCTGGTCGGCAGCGTGGTGCCGGTGATCGGGCCCTCGCAGAGTGCGCCGCCCTTGTGCGGGCAGCGGTTGCGCAGCGCGTAGAACTCGCCGGCGACATTGAACACGCCGATCTGGGTGTCGCCGACGGAGACCACCCGGCGGGTGCCTGGTGGCAGCTCGCTGACCGGGCAGACCACGTGCCCGGTCGTCGCAGGGGCGGCGGCGTCAGTGGACATCGGCGGGCTCCGCGGCCTCGGCGCGTGCCGGCAGGCCGTAGACCTGGCGGGCGTTCGTGTCGAGCACCTGGTCGCGCCAGTCCGGCGGGATGCGCAGGTACGTCGGGTCGTCGAAGTCCCAGTGCGGGTAGTCGGACGCGAACATCAGCATGTCCTTCGCGCCGATGTCCTCGAGCGCGGGCCACATGTTCGCCGGCTTGCGCGGCTGTTCAAGGGGCTGGGTGGTCAGCCTGATGTGGTCGCGCGCGTACTCACTGGGCAGCCGGCGCAGCCACGGCGTCTCCTTGCGCAGCGCCTTGAAGTCCGAGTCGAGCCGCCACAGCAGGGCGGGTACCCACGCGATCCCGCACTCGACGAGGACGAACCTGGTGTTCGGCCACTTCTCGAACACCCCGTGCGCGATCGCGCTCGCCAGGTGCCCCATGCCGGTCTCGCACAGCAGCGAGTGCGCCTCCCAGAAGAACGTCGGCGGCCCGCAGCCGGTCGGGTTGGCGTTGAGCCCGCCCTGCCCGCCGAGGTGCGCGGCGAACGGCAGCCCGGTCTCCGCGCACGCCTCCCAGATCGGGTGGAAGAACGGGTCACCGAACGGCCGCTGCGAGCCGCTGGAGACGAGCACCTGCACGAGCTGTGGGTGGCCGGCGAGCCGCCGGATCTCCGCCGCAGCGCCCTCGGGGTTCTGCGGTGCGACCACGATCGAGCCGAGCAGCCGCTGGTCGAGTGACAGCCACTGGTCGACCAGCCAGTCGTTGTGTGCCGTGGCGAGAGCCTGCGCGTAGTATGGGTTGGCGAGCGTGGACACCTCGACGCCCTCGTCGCCGGTGAGCACGACGTAGTCCAGGTCGTACCTGTCGAGCAGCTGGTCGCGCATCAGGTCGTAGTCGGAGCCCGGCGTCGAACCGTCCGCGGGCAGCGTGTCGTAGCGCATGAAGCCCTCGGGGTGCAGCCACGCCCGGTGCGTGTGCGGGAACGCGCCCTTGGGGCCGGGCAGCTCGCCGCGGTCCAGGTAGTCCCTGAACGTGGGCTCCAGGTACGGCAGGAGCACCTCCGCGGAGCTCCAGCTGTTGTGTACGTCGCAGTCGATCATCACGCCACCCAGTCGTGCCATTTCGGCAACACAAGCGCTATATGGCAACACTAGCGTCGTGGGCGTGCCGCGGGCTTGTCAAGACGGGGCGGCGTGGGTCGAGCTCAGCCGGTGGCGATGACGTAGAACGCCTCGGCCAGCCGGTCCTCGCCCAGGCCGTGTTCCTCGGCCAGGGTGCCGAGGTACCCGCGCAGCATGCCCTCCAGGTCGTCGTGGTGCGCGGTCTGGCTCTTGTGCGCCCGCAGCGCGGCGAGCTTGCGCTCGAAGACCTCGGTGATGTCCACCGCGTGGTTCGTCTTCGGGTGCGCCATGATCCAGGTCTCCGGCACCGTCCACGCCTCCAGGCCCTCCGCGCGCAGCTCGGGGAAGGTGAACGGGTTGCGGGCGTCCGGGTAGATGGCGTTGAGCGCGGCCTCGCCCGCCGCGCGGTGGTCCGGG
Source organism: Streptosporangiales bacterium (assembly GCA_009379825.1). Lineage (NCBI taxonomy): Bacteria > Bacillati > Actinomycetota > Actinomycetes > Streptosporangiales > Streptosporangiales bacterium. The sequence goes on along the minus strand of WHTA01000012.1, from coordinate 95,327 downwards.
TGTGACGGGTAGATCCGCTCGTAGATGATCTCCGGGCTGGGGATCAGGATGCGGTCCGGCCGCACCTGGCGGATCACCCTGGCGATGTCGCGGCGCAGCTCGAGCGACACCTCCAGGTAGCCGTCGGCGTAGCCGAGGAAGTGCAGCTCGTCCACGCCGACCTCGGCGGCCGCGTCGGTCTGCTCGCGGCGCCGCAGCGGCCCCATCTCCGCGCGCGGGAAGTCCAGGTCGAAGCCGCCGGCGTCGCCGTCGGTGACGATGCAGTACGCCACGTCGACGCCGCTGCTCGTCCAGGTCGCCACGGTGCCGGCCGCACCGAAGTCGATGTCGTCGGGATGGGCCGCTACCAACAGGGCCCGCTTGATCTCGGAACACCACGCCGTTCATCCTAGGAGCGAAACCCGCCAACCGGACCGGACGATGGTCCTAGGCCTCGGCAAGGGAAGCCGGGGGCTGTCCCGGCGACGGCTTAGACTCGGGCGTGATGTCGACGCTCTTCGGTGACCTGCTGCCAGAACACCAGCCCGCGACGGCCGACGCCGAGACGCCGTCGGCCGGCAGACGGGGGCGCGTCGACGTGGAGCAGCTGCTCGTCGGGCTCAACCCGCAGCAGCGGGAGGCGGTCACGCACGTCGGCTCGCCGTTGCTGGTCATCGCCGGTGCCGGGTCGGGGAAGACCCGGGTGCTCACCAACCGCATCGCGTACCTGCTCGGCGAGCGCGGCGCGCACCCTGGCTCGATCCTCGCGATCACCTTCACCAACAAGGCGGCCAGGGAGATGCGCGAGCGCGTCGAGGCGCTGGTCGGCGGGCGCGCGCGGGCGATGTGGGTGATGACGTTCCACTCCGCCTGCGTGCGCATCCTGCGCAAGGAGGCGAAGCACTTCGGGTTCTCCGGCCAGTTCTCCATCTACGACGCCACCGACAGCCAGCGGCTGATGACGCTTGTCTGCCGTGACCTCGACCTCGACCCGAAGCGCTACCCGCCGCGGCAGGTCGTGAACGCCGTCTCGAACCTGAAGAACGAGCTGATCGACTACGAGGAAGCCACCGCCAAGGCCGAGACGCACTGGCAGCGCACCGTCGCCGAGTGCTACACGATGTACCAGAAGCGGCTGCAGCAGGCGAACGCGTTCGACTTCGACGACCTGATCATGACCACCGTGCACCTGCTGCAGGCGTTCCCCGACGTCAAGGAGCACTACCGGCGGCGGTTCAGGCACGTCATGGTCGACGAGTACCAGGACACCAACCACGCCCAGTACGTGCTCGTACGGGAGCTGACCGGCGGCGACGTCGACCACGCCGAACGGCGGACCGCCGACGGCGACCCGGTCGGTGACGCGGAGGCCGTGCAGGCGCCGCCGTCCGAGCTGTGCGTGGTCGGCGACGCCGACCAGGCGATCTACGCGTTCCGCGGCGCGACCATCCGCAACATCATGGAGTTCGAGCGCGACTTCCCGAACGCGAAGACCGTGCTGCTCGAACAGAACTACCGCTCCACCCAAACCATCCTCACCGCGGCGAACGCAGTCATCGCCCGCAACGAGGGGCGGAAGGCGAAGAACCTCTGGTCCGCCGCCGGCAAGGGCGACCAGATCGTCGGCTACGTCGCGGACAGCGAGCACGACGAGGCGGCGTTCGTCGCGCGCGAGATCGACGAGCTCAACGACCAGGGCAAGGCGAAGTACGGCGACGTGGCGGTGTTCTACCGCACGAACGCCCAGTCGCGTGTCTTCGAGGAAGTGCTGATCCGGGTCGGGCTGCCGTACAAGGTGGTCGGCGCGGTGCGGTTCTACGAGCGCAGGGAGGTGCGCGACCTGCTCGCGTACCTGCGGGTGCTCGCCAACCCCGACGACACGGTGTCGCTGCGCCGCATCGTGAACGTACCGAAGCGCGGCATCGGCGACCGGGCGGAGGCCTGCCTGGACGCGTTCGCGAACCAGCAGGACATCAGCTTCTACCAGGCGGTGCAGCGCGCCGGCGAGGTGTACGGGCTGGCCACCAGGTCGATGAATGCAGTGCAGGAGTTCGCCGCGCTGATAGCCGAGCTGCGTGCGATGGTCGAGACCGGTGAGTCGCCGTCCAGCATCGCCGAGGAGGTGCTCGCGAAGAGCGGGTACCTCACCGAGCTGAGCGAGTCGCGCGACCCGCAGGACGAGACCCGGGTGGAGAACCTGCAGGAGCTGGTGTCGGTCGCGCGCGAGTTCGAGGAGTCGAGCGAGGGGGAGGGCACCCTCGCTCGACTCCTCGAGCGGGTGTCGCTGGTGGCCGACGCCGACCAGATCCCGGAGGGCGAGGACCACGGCGGCATGATCACGCTCATGACGCTGCACACGGCCAAGGGGCTGGAGTTCCCCGTGGTGTTCCTCACCGGCCTGGAGGACGGGGTGTTCCCGCACCAGCGCAGCCTCGGCGACAGCAAGGAGCTGGAGGAGGAGCGGCGGCTGGCGTACGTCGGCATCACCCGGGCCAGGCAGCGGCTGTACGTCTCGCGGGCCGAGGTGCGTACGGCGTGGGGCTCGCCGTCGTACAACCCGCCGTCGCGGTTCCTGCAGGAGCTGCCGGTGGACCTGCTCGACTGGCAGCGCACCGGCGGCAGTGGCCGTTCGACCGACCGGCGGCCCAGGGAGCCGGCGAGTGCCGGGCTGGCCAGCCAGCCGGGAGTCCGTACGCTCGGCAACCGGCAGGTGCCCGAGCTGTCCATCGGCGACCGGATCAACCACGACCGGTTCGGCATGGGCAAGGTCGTCGGCGTATCCGGCGGCGGCGACAAGGCGCAGGCGAAGATCGACTTCGGCGCGGACGTCGGCGAGAAGACCTTCGTGCTCCGCTACGCCCCGATCCAGAAGCTCTGACCGCCGCCCGGCAGCTACCCTGGTCTGCGGACGGGGTGCGAGGAGGCGAAGATGGCCAGTAGCAGGCTGCGGATCGTCGTCGGCAAGCCCGGGCTGGACGGGCACGACCGGGGTGCGAAGGTCGTCGCCCGTGCGCTGCGCGACGCCGGCATGGAGGTCATCTACACCGGTCTGCACCAGACACCGGAGCAGATCGTCGAGGCGGCCATCCAGGAGGACGCCGACGGCATCGGCCTCTCCGTGCTCTCCGGCGCGCACATGACGCTGTTCGCCCGGGTCGTCGAACTGTTGAAGGAGCGCGACGCCGCCGACATCGTGGTCTTCGGCGGCGGCATCATCCCCGAGGCGGACATCCCCGAGCTCGAGCAGCTCGGCGTGGCAAAGGTCTTCGGCCCCGGCGCCACCACCCACGACATCGTCACCTGGGTACGCACACACGTCGACGGCGCGGCCCCGGCCGACCCGCAGCACGCCCAGGCCTAGCCCTTCCTCCGGTACGGCTTCTTCAGCACGATCCAGATGACCGCCGCGGCGGCGAGGATCGTGATCAGCGGGTGCGCGGTGAGCAGGTTCCCCAGCCAGGACAGCCCGACCAGTGACGCGATCACCAGCGCGATGATGGCGAGCACCTTGACCGCACCCGTGCGCTCCTTGGGTTTCTGCGCCTGCCGGGCCGGGGCGACCGCGTTCCCCGGCGACGCCGCGCCTGGCAGGTCAGCCGCCAGCGCGGTCAGCTCGTGCAGGTACGTCGCCGCGTACGCGCGCTCCATCCGATGGTTGAACTCCGCGTAGCCGATGTGGCCAGTCTCATAGTGCTTGCGCAGCGCCTCGACGGTCCGTTCCCGTTCGGCGTCCGATGCACGCAATCCGGACTGCGCGCCTGCGGTGGCTTCCCTCATCGTCATCTCGACCTCCTCCGGTGCCAGTCTCGCGGTGGCGGGCCGTCCTGGCGTCCGGGAACGACCCTGACGGCACCCTGAACCGGAGAGCGCAATGCGAGGGAGAACACACCGCTGACCCGGATGCCACTCTCGGCACCGCAGCGGCGACCCGTTACCCTCACGAAGGGCCGCGTGCGGCTGAGGTGCGCGGACACGGACGTGGACGTCGGAACGGACACCCAGTGGATCTTTACGAGTACCAAGCCAAAGAGCTCTTCGCGAAGCACGGCGTACCGACCATGGCCCAGGAGGTCGTGGCCACACCCGATGCCGCGAAGGAAGCGGCGGAGCGGTTCGGCACCACCACCGTCGTCGTCAAGGCACAGGTCAAGACCGGTGGTCGTGGCAAGGCCGGTGGCGTCAAGCTGGCCGAGACGCCGGATGACGCAGCACAGAAGGCCGGGGAGATCCTCGGCCTGGACATCAAGGGCCACATCGTAAGGAAGGTCCTGGTTACGCCCGCGGAGGAGATCGCCGAGGAGTACTACTTCTCGTTCCTCGTGGACCGCGGCAACCGCACCTTCCTGGCGATGGCGTCCAAGGAGGGCGGCGTCGACATCGAGGAGGTCGCCCGTACCCAGCCGGAGGCGCTCGCGAAGGTGCCCGTGGACGCCGTGACCGGCGTCGACGAGGCCAAGGCGCGCGAGATCGCCGTCGCGGCGAAGTTCCCCGACGAGGTCGTGGACGAGACGGCCGGCGTCATCGTCAAGCTGTGGGAGTGCTTCGTCGGCGAGGACGCCAGCCTGGTCGAGGTGAACCCGCTCGTGCGGACCGAGGCGGGCCGGATCGTCGCGCTGGACGGCAAGGTCACCCTCGACGAGAGCGCCGACTTCAGGCACCCCGACCACGAGCAGTTCGCGGACATCGCCGCGACCGACCCGCTCGAGGTGAAGGCCAAGGAGAAGGGCCTGAACTACGTCAAGCTGGACGGGTCCGTCGGCATCATCGGCAACGGCGCGGGCCTGGTGATGAGCACGCTGGACGTGGTCGCGTACGCCGGGGAGAAGCACGGCGGCGCGAAGCCGGCGAACTTCCTCGACATCGGCGGCGGCGCGTCGGCGGAGATCATGGCCAACGGCCTCGAGGTCGTGCTCGGCGACCCGGGCGTGCGCAGCGTCTTCGTGAACGTGTTCGGCGGCATCACCGCCTGCGACGCGGTGGCGAACGGCGTCGTCGCGGCGTTCCGGATGCTCGAGAGCCGGGGCGAGCCGGTGGACAAGAAGCTGGTCGTGCGGCTGGACGGCAACAACGCCGACGAGGGCAGGCGCATCCTCGACGAGGCCAACCTGCCCGGCGTGGAGCGGGTCGACACCATGGACGGAGCGGCCGACCGCGCCGCGGAGCTCGCGGCCGAGGGGAGCCACGCATGAGTATCTGGCTTGACGAGAACAGCAAGGTCATCGTCCAGGGCATGACCGGTTCCGAGGGCAGCAACCACACCAGGCGGATGCTGGCCGCGGGCACGAACATCGTCGGCGGCGTGACACCGAAGAAGGGCGGCCAGACGGTCGACTTCGACGGCACCCAGGTGCCGGTGTTCGACTCGGTCGCGGACGCGATGGCCGAGACCGGCGCGGACGTCTCGGTGATCTTCGTGCCGGCGAAGTTCGCGCGGACGGCGATGATCGAGGCCGTCGACGCGGGCATCGACCTGTGCGTCGCGATCACCGAAGGCATCCCCGTACACGACACGTCGTACGCGTTCGCGCACAGCCAGGGCAGCAAGACCCGGCTGATCGGGCCGAACTGCCCCGGCATCGCCAGCCCGGACGCGTCGAACGCGGGCATCATTCCCGCGACCATCACCAACTCCGGCCGCATCGGCCTGGTCAGCAAGAGCGGCACGCTGACCTACCAGCTGATGTACGAGCTGCGCGACGTCGGGTTCTCCACCTGCGTCGGCATCGGTGGCGACCCGGTGATCGGCACCACCCACGTGGACGCCCTGCAGGCGTTCCAGGAGGACCCGGAGACCGACTCGATCGTGATGATCGGCGAGATCGGCGGCGACGCCGAGGAGCGTGCGGCCGCGTACATCACGGACAACGTCACCAAGCCGGTCGTCGCGTACGTCGCCGGGTTCACCGCGCCCGAGGGCAAGACGATGGGCCACGCGGGCGCCATCGTGTCCGGCTCCTCGGGCACGGCGCAGGCGAAGGCGGAGGCACTGGGCGAGGTCGGTGTACGGGTCGGCAAGACGCCGAGCGAGACCGCGACGCTGATGCGCGAGGTCATGACCGCGAGCTGACAGGCGCGCTGCGGACGCCGCAGGAGCCCCGCCAGGTGCGGGTGCGCCCTGCGGCGTCTTGCTGTCTGCCGCCGGTCAGTCGACGTGCGCGGCGATCTGGCGCGCGCACGTGATCGGCTCGGACGCGGTGGTGTCCACCTCGAGGTCGTACGTCACGCCCTTGTGCACGAGCTCGGCCTGCGACGCCGCCATGCCGGTGATCCGGTCGCCGCGGGCGGCCTCGCGGGCGGCGGCCACCGTGGGATCGCAGCGCACTGCGACCCACAGCACGGTGAGGCCGGTGAGCGCCGTGCGCCAGCGCTGCTGCGACTCGGCACCGCCGAGGAAGACGTCGTCGACGATGGTCGGCGCGCCCGCCCGTACCGTCGTGGCCACCCCCAGCATCCAGGCGTGCTCGAGCTCCCGGAACGTCCCGCCGACAGCGACCTGGCCGTCGTCCGCGAACTCGATGCCGCTGTCGGACGCCTGCAGCTCCGGCGGCAACGCGTCGACGAACACGTCCACCCCGGTGGCCAGCCACGGCTCAGGCAGCACCGCCTGCAAGCCCCGCGAGATACCGGACTTGCCGGAACTGGAACCCCCGTTGAGCACGATCACCTGGGTAGCCACGTCCATACCCTAGAGCCGCCCGCTGCGCGGCGCGTCTGCTCGGTCGGGTGGGGATTGGTTGCGACGATGACGGGATGACCGTTGTCGCGGACTCGTCGGGGGCTCGGGCCGAGCGCACCGGGCGGATGGCCGGGTTGCGGGCGGGGCCGCCGGGGGGTTGGGGGCACCTGCTGCTCGCCGGCCTGCTCGCCGCGCTGCGGGCGTCGGTGACGAGTCTCGTCGCCTGCTTGGTGGGTGGGGCGCTGCTCGCGGCGACGGGCGCCGCCCGGCCGGGTATCCCCGCGGTGGTCGCGCTCGGTGGCGACCTGTGGCTGGCCGCGCATCAGGTGCCGCTGTTGTTCCCGCACGGACCGGTGAGCCTGCTGCCGCTCGGCGGCACCCTGGTGCCGCTGCTGTTGCTGTTCCGCGCCGGCAACCGGCTGGCCCGCGACGTACGGGTCCGCGGGCTGCGCAGCGCGGCGTTGGCGCTCGCCGCGCTCGTCCTGCCGTACGCGGGGGCCGGGCTGCTGGTCTCGCTGGCCACGCTGACGCAGCCGGAGCACGGCTCGGTGCTCTGGGCGCCGCTGGCCGCCGGGCTGCTCGCCGTCCTCGCCGGGGGCGCGGGCGTGCTGCGTGGCGCAGACCTCGGCCTACGGGTCGCGGGGCTGGTGCCGACCGGCTGGTGGCCGGTCGCGGTAGGCGTGGTCGGGGCGATGGCCACCCTGGTCACGGTTGGCGCGCTGCTGGTCGCCGCGATGCTCGCCGTGCAGGTGATCAAGGTGCACGAGATCACCACGTCGCTGCACGCCGGCGGTCTCGCCGGCGCGCTGCTGTTCGTCGTCGGCGCTGCCTACGTGCCGAACGCCGTGGTCTTCGCCATCGGGTACGCCGCGGGGCCCGGCTTCTCGCTCGGCGCCGGCACGCTGTTCGCGCCCGGTGGCGTCACGGCCGGCCCGGTGCCTGCATTCCCGCTGCTCGCCGCGGTGCCGACGAGCGCGCCGCCGTGGGCGTGGGCGGTGCTCGCCGGCCCCGCCCTCGCCGGCGTGGTGGCGGGCACGCTGCTGGTACGGCACACGCTGCCCAGGTCGCTGCCGCGCGCTGCCCTGGCCGGGTTGGCCGCGGGCGCGTTGGTCGGGCTGCTGACGCTGCTGGCGTGCCTGCTCGCGGGCGGTTCGCTCGGCGGCCACCGGCTGGCCGCGCTCGGCCCTTCCCCGCTGCTCACCAGTGCGGCCGTGGCGGTCGAGGTGGCCGTACCGGCCGTCGTCACCGCGGTCCTCGCCACGCTGGTCGCCCGTCGCCGTACGGTGCCGGACGACAGCGCAGAGACCGCCGAGTGATCAGCCGCGGGTGAGGCGGTTCACCAGGTCGAGCGAGGCGAACGGCAGCTTGGCCTGCAGGCCCCGGTCGAGCGCGCGCTCGCAGGTGCGCTCGTCCTGGACTGTGTTCGCGCTGGTGAGGCAGGACTCGTAGCGCGCCAGCGGGCCGATGATCGGTGCCATCAGCAGCGCCGTGCAGAGTCCGACCGTCCCGATGGCGATGGCGGTGATCGTGCCGGGGGCGGTGCCGCCGGTGCGCTTCGCCGCGCGCCGTGCGCCGATGCCGGCGATCAGCGCGCCGGCGGCCAGGATCGGGGTGGCGATGAGCATCGGCACCGTCGGAAGGAGCAGCACCGCCAGCGGGGTCGCGCAGGCGAACACGACGGCTACCGCCCCGTGCCGCTGCTTGTCGCTCGAGCCGGTTCCGTCGGCTCGCTGCGACTTGGCCGGCCGCTCGTCGTCCGGTCCGGTCACCTGGTCCTCCGTTTCGTGGCACACGCCCGCTGCCGGCCCAGTCTTTCATCGCCTTCGCGCCCGCCGGATCCGCGTGCCGCCGAGGGTAGTCGAAGTCGGCGACCGGCCGGGACGGTGCCGGCACTAGGCTGGGGTCAGGAGAGGCTCGTCCGAGGAGATTCGCTGGTGTCCGGGAAGCTCATCGTGCTCGTTTCTGGCACTGGCACGATCTTGCAGGCGCTGCTAGACGCATGCGCCGACCCTGCGTACGGCGCGACGGTGGTCGCCGTCGGCGCCGACCGCCCCGGGGTCGCCGCCCTGGAGCGGGCCGAGGCCGCCGGGGTGCCGGTGTTCGTCCGCCGGGTGCAGGACTACGAGGACCGGGAGTCGTGGGACCTCGCGCTCACCGGCGCGGTCGCCGCGTACGACCCCGACCTCGTGGTGCTCGCCGGGTTCATGAAGCTCACCGGCAGCAAGTTCCTCGCCAGGTTCCACGGCCGCACCATCAACACGCACCCGGCACTGCTGCCGTCGTTCCCCGGCATGAACGGCCCGCGGGACGCGCTGGCGCACGGGGTGAAGGTGACCGGGTGCACGGTGTTCGTCGTGGACGAGGGCGTCGACGGCGGTCCGATCATCGAGCAGGCGGCCGTACCGGTGCTGAGCAGCGACGACGAGGACTCCCTGCACGAGCGGATCAAGAGCGTGGAGCGCAGCGTCGTCGTCGAGACCGTCGGCCGGATGGTGCGCGAAGGTTGGACGATCGAGGGCAGGAAGGTCACCATCCCATGACCGTGTATCCGGTACGGCGCGCTCTCGTCAGCGTCTACGACAAGACGGGCGTCGAGGACCTCGCCCGCGGGCTCACCGCACATGGGGTGGAGGTCGTCTCCACCGGATCGACGGCGGCGCGGATCGAGGCCGCCGGGGTGCCGGTCACCAGGGTCGAGGACGTCACCGGCTTCCCCGAGTGCCTCGACGGCCGGGTGAAGACGCTGCACCCGAAGGTGCACGCCGGGCTGCTCGCCGACCTGGCCAACGACCAGCACGTGGGGCAGCTGGAGAGCCTCGACGTCGCCCCGTTCCAGCTGGTGGTGGTGAACCTGTACCCGTTCACCGACACCGTGCGCTCCGGCGCCGCGCCCGCCGAGTGCGTGGAGCAGATCGACATCGGCGGCCCGGCCATGGTCCGGGCGGCCGCGAAGAACCACGGCAGCGTGGCCGTCGTGGTGACCCCGGACCGCTACGCGGACGTGCTCGCCGCCGTCGAGGCCGGCGGTTTCGGCCTGGAGCAGCGGCGCCGGCTGGCCGCCGAGGCGTTCACGCACACCGCGTCGTACGACGTGGCCGTGGCTTCCTGGTTCGCCGAGGTGCTCGCCGCGGACGGCGACGGTAGCGGGTTCGGTACGTGGACCGGCGCGAGCTGGGAACGTTCCGCGGTGCTGCGGTACGGCGAGAACCCGCACCAGCGCGCCGCCGTGTACCGTGCCGGCGGCACCACGAGCGGCATCGCGTACGCCGAGCAGCTGCACGGCAAGGAGCTGTCGTACAACAACTACGTGGACGCCGACGCCGCCAGGCGCGCGGCGTACGACTTCGCCGAGCCGGCGGTCGCCGTGGTGAAGCACACCAACCCGTGCGGCATCGCCGTCGGGCGTGACGTGGCTGAGGCGCACCGCAAGGCGCACGCGTGCGACCCGGTCTCCGCGTTCGGGGGCGTCATCGCCGCCAACCGGCCGGTCAGCGGCGCCATGGCTGAGCAGGTCGCGGAGATCTTCACCGAGGTGGTCGTAGCCCCCGACTTCGAGCCCGGAGCCGTCGAGCTGCTGAGCGAGAAGAAGAACATCCGGCTGCTGCGCTGTGGGCCGGACGAGGACCGGCAGCAGGTGGAGCTGCGGGCGATCTCCGGCGGGCTGCTGGCGCAGACCCCGGACCGGCTGGACGCGCCGGGCGACGACCCCGCCGGCTGGACGCTGCGGGCCGGGGAGCCGGCCGGCGAGCAGCTGCTGGCCGACCTCGCGTTCGCGTGGCGTGCGGTGCGTGCGGTGAAGTCGAACGCAATCGTGCTGGTCCGCGACGGCGCGACGGTGGGCATCGGGATGGGCCAGGTGAACCGGGTCGACTCCGCACGGCTCGCGGTCAGCCGCGCCGGCGACCGGGTGACCGGCGCGGTCGCGGCAAGCGACGCGTACTTCCCGTTCCCCGACGGCCTGCAGGTGCTGCTGGACGCCGGGGTGCGCGCCGTCGTCGAGCCCGGCGGGTCGGTGCGAGACGACCAGGTGGTTGCCGCCGCGGATGCGGTTGGTGGCACCCTGTACTTCACCGGGGCGCGGCACTTCTTCCACTGACCCGTCGTGTCGTGCAGCCAACAGGACGACAAGGGAGGTCGACGCGATGCAACCACCCGGTGGCCAGCACGGTCCACCCGGTTGGCAGCAGGGCCCGCCACCAGGCGGCGGCCCGCCGCCCGGCCCTCCTGCGCACTACCCGCAAGGCCCGCCGCCAGGGCAGCGGCCGCCCGGTGGGCAGCAGCCGTACCCGCCGCAGGGCCCGCCGCCGTCCCAGGGTGGGCAGCAGCCGTACCCGCCGCAGGGCCCGCCGCCGTCCCAGGGTGGGCAGCAACCGTACCCGCCGCCGCCACCGGCGTGGCCCGGTGGGCCGCCGGGCGCCGGGCCACCGCCGTCCCAGGGTGGGCAGCAGCCGTACCCGCCGCAGGGCCCGCCGCCGTCCCAGGGTGGGCAGCAGCCGTACCCGCCGCCGGGCGCCGGGCCACCGCCGTCCCAGGGTGGGCAGCAGCCGTACCCGCCGCCGCCACCGGCGTGGCCCGGTGGGCCGCCGGGCGCCGGGCCACCGCCGCCGGGGCAGCAGGCACCGCCTAGCTACCCGCCGCAGCAGCAGGTTGCGCTGCCGGCTCAGGCCGGCGCGGGGATGGGGCGGCTGGTCATCGACGCGAACTGCAGCTGGCTGGTCTGGATGCTGCGGGTCATCGGCAAGCCGGAGATCACCATCAACGGCGGCACGATACCGGCGCAGTGGGGCCCGAACACCGTCGACCTGCCCGAGGGGCAGCACAACGTCGACGTCGTGGTGAAGTACCTCTGGCCGGTCGGGCGTGCGCTGACCGTCGTGCCGGTGCAGGCGGGACAGCAGACGGTGCTCTACTACAAGGCGCCGGTGATGATCTGGTCGGCCGGCGCGCTCGACTCCCAGCCAGGCGGGTATCCGGGCATGGCGATCGGCCTGGCCCTCATGATCACCGCGGTCGTCGTCGTACTGCTGTTGGGCATCCTGCCGGCCCTGCTGTAAACCAGCTGGCGTCATCGTGACGTCACCCTTCACCATGTGAAGGACCTCGCCGTTCATCGGCGAGGTCCTTCTTCGTGTGGGCAGAACTGCCACTTGCCATGACGTCAAAATGATGTCACCACGACGTCATGGACCTCACGCCGCATGTCACCCAGCTCAGGCAGCAGCTCGCCGTCGCCGCCGAGGCCGGTGGCGAGGACGCGCGGGCGCTGGCCGAACGGCTCACCGCACCGCTCGACTCGGCCGTCCGGCTCGCCATGCTCGAAATCCTGTCCAGCGCCGCCGAGGAGATCACCCGCGACCTGGCGCCTGGCTCCGTGGAGCTGCGGCTGCGCGGGCACGAGCCGGCCTTCGTCGTGACCCCGCCGCCGGCCGAGGGGGCGCTGCCGGACGACACGAAGCCCGCCAGCCTCAAGTCCGCGCTCGCCGGCGCCATCGAGGTCACGATGGGCGTCCGGCCGCCTGCGGAGGCCGACGAGGGCGAGGGCGGCACGTCGCGGATCACCCTGCGGCTGCCAGAACACCTGAAACCGCGCATCGAGGCGGCCGCGAGCAGTGCCGGCCTGTCGGTCAACGCGTGGCTCGTCCGGGCGGTCAGCAGCGCGCTGGAGCTCGGCGCGCAGACCCAGCCGACCTGAGAGCCGCACCGGCTCTCAGGTCGGGCAGCACTTTACCGGATGGGTCCGCTGATGCCCGCCTACGAGACGTCGGCCCCGATCGCCGCGAGCGTGGACGTGCCAAGCGGCCGCATCCGGGTCACCGCCACCGAGCGCACCGACACCGTGGTCGAGGTGCGCCCGAGCAACGAGCTGAGCGACAAGGACGTGCAGGCGGCCGAGGAGACCCAGGTCGAGTACGTACGGGGCAGGCTCACCGTGCGCGCGCCGAAGAGCTGGCTGCGCTCGCTGATCGGCCCCACCGCGTCGATCGACGTCGACATCGCCCTGCCCGCGGGCAGCGCGCTGACCGTCTCCACCTGGGGCGACTGCACCTGCGAGGGGCGACTCGGCGACGTCGCCGTGGAGTCCGCGGCCGGCAGCCTCAGGATCGAGCACGCCGCGGGCCTGCGCGCGAAGACCGCGGCCGGCGACATCGCCGTCGGGCGCATCGACGGCCGCGGCGACGTGGACGCGGCCGTGGGCGCCGTCTGGATGGACGAGGTCGCCGGGCCGACGGTCGCGAAGGTGTCGTCCGGCGGCGTCACCGTCGGCGAGGTGACCGCGGACCTGCGGCTGCACGGGGCGTACGGGGACATCAGGGTCGACCGGGTGCTCGCCACCGTCGGCGCGAAGACGGCGTACGGCAGCGTGCGGGTCGGCGAGGCGGTGCGCAGCGCGATCGTCCTCGACACCGGGCACGGGGACCTGGAGGTCGGCATCGCCGCAGGCACCGCCGCCTGGCTCGACGTGAGCTCCAAGTACGGCGTCGTGCGCAGCGCGCTCGACGCCACCGGAGAACCGCCGGCCGACGGCGAGACCGTCGAGATCCGCGCCCGCACTCAATACGGCGACGTCATCGTCCGCCGCGCCTGACTCACTTCGAGAAACGAGGGACCATGCACACACCGAGGCAACCGGCCGTCACGGTCAGCGGCCTGCACAAGTCGTTCGGCGACAAGGTCGTGCTCGACGGCATCGACTTCCAGGTGGCCGAGGGCAGTGTGTTCGCGCTGCTCGGCCCGAACGGCGCGGGCAAGACCACGACCGTGCACATCCTGTCCACGCTGCTCGCCGCGGACGCGGGGGAGGTGCGCGTGGGCGGGCACGACCCCGGGGCCGACCCGGACGCGGTGCGCGCGCTGATCGGCGTCACCGGGCAGTTCGCCGCGGTCGACAACCTGCTCACGGCGGCGGAGAACCTGCAGCTGATGGCCGACCTCTACCACCTGGGCAGGCCGGCCGGCCGGCAGCGGGTGGCCGCGCTGCTCGAGCGCTTCGACCTGGTCGAGGCGGCCGGCAAGTCGGTGGCCACGTTCTCCGGTGGCATGCGCAGGCGGCTGGATCTCGCCATGGGCCTGGTCGGTTCGCCGCGCATCGTCTTCCTGGACGAGCCGACGGCGGGCCTCGACCCGCGCAGCCGGCGGGTGATGTGGCAGATCGTGCGCGACCTGGTCGCCGACGGCGTCACCATCTTCCTCACCACGCAGTACCTCGAAGAGGCCGACCAGCTCGCCGACCGGATCGCCGTACTCGACCAGGGCAAGCTGGTCGCCCATGGTACGCCGGCGGAGCTCAAGCAGCTGGTGCCTGGCGGCCACGTGAGCCTCAGGTTCGCGGACGCGGACGCGCTCGAGGCGGCCGCGGCGAGCCTCGACGCGACCGCCAAGGACGCCGAGGAGCTCGCGGTACACACGCCCGACCTGGACGACGTCTTCCTCGCCCTCACCGGCGACGACGCACGGAAGGAGACAGTGCGATGAGCGCACTGCAATACACGGTGGCCGACTCCGCGACGATGCTGCGGCGCAACATGAAGCACATGATCAGGTACCCGTCGATGACGTTGCTCTTGATGGGTATGCCGGTGATCCTCCTGCTGCTGTTCGTCTACGTGTTCGGCGAGACGATGGGCGCCGGGCTCGGCGGCGTCAGCGGCGGCCGCACCGAGTACGCGAACTACGTGGTGCCGGGCGTGCTGCTGATCGGCGTCGCGGGATCGGCGCAGGGCACGGCGATCGCCGTGGCGATGGACATGACAGAGGGCATCGTCGCGAGGTTCCGCACCATGGCGATCGCGCGGGCGTCGGTGCTCACCGGGCACGTACTCGGCGCCGTGATCCAGACGATGCTCGCCCTGGTGGTCGTCATGGCGGTCGCCCTCCTCGTCGGTTTCCGGCCGTCCGCCGGCCCGCTGGAGTGGCTGGGCGCGACGGGCATGCTGGTGCTGGTGGCGCTCGCGCTCACCTGGGTGTCGGTGGCGCTCGGCATGGCGGCCAAGACCGTCGAGTCGGCGAGCAACCTGCCGATGCCGATGATCCTGTTGCCGTTCCTCGGCAGCGGCTTCGTCCCGACCGACTCGATGCCGACGGCCTTCCGGTGGTTCGCCGAGTACCAGCCGTTCACGCCGGTCATGGAGACCGTACGCGGGCTGCTGATGGGCACGCCGGTCGGCAACGCATGGCTGCTCGCGATCGCCTGGTGCGTCGCCCTCAGCGCCGCGGGCTACCTCTGGGCGCGGTCGCTGTACAACCGCAAGTCCCTGCGCTGACCGCCGGCCGGCGGGCGTTACTCACAGGTATCCAGGAGTGCGGCGATGACGTTCGCGGCCTTCGACGGGTGCAGGGTGCGCCCGCCGGCATCTGTGACGTACAACGTGTCCACCGCCTGCCCGGCGAACGTCTCGACGTGCGCCGAGCGGATCCGCACGTCCTGGCCGTGCAGCGCCGCGCCGAGGTCGTGCAGCAGCGCGGGCCGGTCGCTCGCCCGAACCTCGAGCACCGACGCCACGTCCGACGCGCCTGGCACAAGGAACACCCGCGGCGGCGGCCCGGCGGTCGGTTGCCCGGACGAGTCGCGGTGCCGCATCCGGCGCAGCGGCGAGCGGTCGCCGGTGGCGAGCCGCCGCAGCTCTTCGGCGAGCAGCTTCGCGTCCGGCGGGCGGCCGTCGCTCGACTCGGTGCGCCAGGTGTCGGCCGCGACCCCGTCGGTGGTGGTCACCCGCGCCTCGAGCACCGTCAGGCCGTGTGCGGCGAGCAGCCCCGCGACGTCGGCGAACAGGCCGGGCCGGTCGGCCGCCACGACGGTGACCAGGTGGCCGGTGTCGTCGGTGTCGACCTGCACCTGCGGACCGACGCCCGCCGCCGAGACCTGGATCGGCGGCGCCGGTTCCGCGGGCACCGGCCGGTCCTCGGCGAGTGCGCCCCTGGCCAGGTTGGTCAGGTCCTCGATCAGCCGGGCCCGCCACGCCGTCCACGCCTGCGGTCCGGTCGCGGACGCGTCCGCCTCGGTGAGTGCGCGGAGCAGCTCCAGCACGTCCGGCCTGCGGTCCACGGCCGCGAGCAGGCTGTCGAGGGTGCGCGGGTCGTCCAGGTTGCGGCGGGTCGCCAGCTCCACCAGGGTGAGGTGCTCGCGGACGAGCATCGTCACCACGGCGACGTCCTGCGCGGGCAGCCCGATCCGGTGGCAGATGGTCGCGGCCAGCGGCGCACCGGCGATCGAGTGGTCCGCGCTGCGCGGCAGCTTGCCGATGTCGTGCAGCCACGCCGCGAGCAGCAGCAGGTCGGGGCGGTCCACGTCGCGCAGGTGCGCCCGGGCGTAGACGGCCGTCTCGATCAGGTGCCTGTCGACCGTGTGGCGGTGTACCGGGTTGCGTTGCGGGCGGCACCTGATCGCGGACCACTCCGGCAGCCACTGGCCGGGGAAGCCCGCCTGGTCGAGCGCCTCCCAGACGCCGATCAACGACGGCCCGGTGGCGAGCAGGTCGAGCAGCGCCTCGCGCGGGGCCGCCGGCCACGGTACGGGCAGCGGCGGGCAGCGCTTGGCCAGTTGTGCCAGCGTCGCCTCTGCCGGCCGCAGGCCACGGCGTGCGGCGGCCGCGGCCACCCGTAACGGTAGGGCGGCGTCGGTCTCCGGGCGCACGTCGGTGCCGAGCACGATCTCACCGTCGTGCTCCGCGACGCCGTAGCCGAGCAGCCGCACCTTCGGGCCGCGGCCGTTGCGTCGCTGCGGTGGCGCTACGGCTTGCCGTGCCTTGCGCATCGCCGCGTCGAGCGCGTGCGCGATCCTGCGGCTGGCGCTGGACACCATGCGCAGCACGTCGTCCGCGCTGGCGAGGTCGAGCAGCGACGCGACCGCCTGCTGCTCGCTCTGCACCAGCCGGCCGCCGCGGCGTCCGGTGGCCAGCTGGAGGGCGTCCCTGGTGTCGACGAGCTGTTCGTACGCCTCGTCCACGGGCGCGTGCGGACGGTCCACCAGCCAGGTCGCGGTGAGTGCCTTCAGCACGAGCGCATCGCGCAGGCCGCCGCGGCTCTCCTTGAGGTCCGGTTCGAGCAGGTGCGCGGCTTCGCCGCTGCGCCGTTCCCTGGCGGCGAGGTCGTCCTCCAGCCGGGCCAGCCACTGGCGCACGCCGAACCGCCAGCGCGACAGCAGCCGCGACCTGGTCGCCTCGGCCAGGTGGGAGTCGCCGGCGACCAGCCGGAGATCGAGCAGCCCGACGGTCGCGGCGACGTCGGTCTCCACCACCTCACGGCACTGCGCGGGCGTGCGTACCGAGTGGTCGAGCGCCATCCCGGCGTCCCAGATCGGGTACCAGAGCCGTTCCGCGAACGCCGCCAGCTGGTCGGCGTCGAGCGTCTGGCCGTCGTGCAGCAGCACCAGGTCGAAGTCGCTCGTCGGCCCGGCGTCCCTACGGCCAAGCCCGCCGACGGCGGCCAGGGCGACCCCCGTGATCTGGTCGCCGTCGGTGCCCGGCAGCACCTCGGCCACCGCGTTCTGCCACAGGCCGGTGAGGTAGTTGTCCGCGTGGTCGGCGAGCAACCTGCCCCGTTCGTTGCAGGCCCGCAGCGTGTTGCCGTCGGCCGCGAGCCGCCGGCGCGCCAGGGTGAGGTCCCGCCCGGAGGGGGCGGTGGGCTCGGCGTGCGAGCCCCGCCCCCTCTTCGGTTGGTTCCGACGCGGAGCCGGCGACTTGCGTGAGCCCGTCACAGGGCGGCTACGCCGTGCTCGCCGGTCCGAACCCTGACGACGTCGTCCACGGGAGTGATCCACACCTTGCCGTCACCGATGCTACCGGTACGCGCGGCCGTGACGAACACGTCCACCACGTCCTTGGCGTCGCCATCGTCGACGAGTACTTCGATGCGGATCTTGGGCAGCAGGTCGACCCGGTACTCCGCACCGCGGTAGACCTCGGTGTGGCCGCGTTGCCTGCCGTAGCCGCTGGCTTCGGAGACGGTCATGCCTTGCACACCGAACGACTCCAGCGCCTTCTTCACGTCGTCGAGCACGTGTGGCTTGACGACACCGGTGACCAGCTTCATGCGGACACCTCCTCCGATTTGGTGGCCGACGTACGGGCCGGGTCAGGGCTGTAGCTGCCGCCGCCGGAGGTGAGCAGGTCGTACGCCGTCTCGGCGTGCACCGCCTGATCGACACCTTCGACCTCGACCTCCTTGGACACCCGGAAGCCCATCGTCTTGTCGATGATGAACCCTAGGATCCAGGCCACGACGAAGGAGAACACCATCACCGCGACGGCCCCGACCGCCTGCCGCCAGAGCTGGTCCACGCCGCCGCCGTAGAACAGGCCGTCGACCGCAGCGGGAGCGGCCGCGGTGGCGAGGAAGCCGACGCTGATGGTGCCCCACAGGCCACCCACCAGGTGGATGCCGACGACATCGAGGCTGTCGTCGTAGCCGAGCTTGTACTTCAGGCCGACCGCGCCCGCGCAGAGCGCACCGGCGATCAGGCCGACGACGATCGCGCCGACCGGGCTGACCGCGGAACAGGCCGGCGTGATGGCCACCAGGCCGGCCACGATGCCCGAGGCGGCGCCGAGTGTGGTGGCGTGCCCGTCGCGGATCTTCTCGATGAGCAGCCAGGCGAGGCAGGCCGCGGCGGCGGCGGCGAACGTGTTGACGAACGCCACACCGGCGATGTTGTCGGCGGCGACCGCCGAACCCGCGTTGAAGCCGAACCAGCCGAACCACAGCAGTGCGGCGCCGAGCATCACCAGCGTCAGGTTGTGCGGGCGCATCGGGTCCTTGCGCCAGCCGATCCGCTTGCCGAGTACGAGCGCGAGCGCGAGTGCCGCCGCGCCGGAGTTGATGTGCACCGCGGTGCCGCCGGCGAAGTCGATCGCCGCGAGGTCGTTGGCGATCCAGCCGCCGACCACACCGCCGTCGCCGTCGAACGCGAACACCCAGTGCGCAACCGGGAAGTACACGAGCGTGGCCCAGAGACCGGCGAACACCATCCAGGCGCCGAACTTCGCGCGGTCCGCGATGGCGCCGGAAATCAGTGCGACGGTGATGACCGCGAACACGCCCTGGAAGACGACGAAGACGGTCGCGGGGAAGGTGCCGGCGAGTGCGTCCTCGGCCAGCAGCCCGCGTAACCCGAAGAACTCCGCCGGGTTGCCGAGCAGGCCGGCGCCCACGTCGTTGCCGAATGCGACGGAGTACCCGTAGAACACCCACAAGATGGTGACGAGGCCGAGTGCGCCGAAGCTCATCATCATCATGTTCAAGACGCTCTTCGCACGCACCATGCCGCCGTAGAAGAGCGCCAGGCCGGGCGTCATGAGCAGGACGATTGCCGCGCTTATCATCATCCAGGCGGTGTCGCCTGAGTTCAGTTCCATGTGTCGAAACCCCTACTGCCACGACCCGGTGCTGGACCGGCGGACATTGCCGCAGGCGGTGACCGGACCTTCGGACATCGTCGGCGCCGCGTCATCGAGGTGCCAGCACCGATGCTGCCCCGGTGATGTTTCACCGATTCGCGCCGCGTGTTACGAGGGTGTTTCGGCTGCGGCTTTCAGTCGCCGCCGAGGAGGCTGCCGATGCCGCCGCCGCCACTGCTGCCGCTGCTGGCCGCCGGGACGGTCGGGCCCTCGCTCGGCTGCACCACGACGAAACCCTGGCCCTGCAACACCAGCTGGAACATCTCGCCCGAGCCGCCCTTCATGAACGACTTGAAGCCCTCGGACCGGTTGATGGACGTCTGCAGCGAGGACGACCAGGCGATCACCGCGTCGGTGTCGACGAGCACGGGCAGCTGCGGCGACACGGGGATGACCATCGGGGTGCCGTGCGCGGTGACGGCCAACTGGCCCTGGCCGTTGAACACGCAGTTGAACAGGCCGCCGCCGACCATGCCAGCACCCTTGACCATCTGGATGTCGTAGTTGAGCGAGGAGTCGAACGCGAGCACGCTCTTGCCGTTGACGGAGACACTGTCGCCGCTGTCGATGCCCACGACGAAGACGTTCTTCGCCTCGTCGGCGAACCAGATCTCGCCCTGGCCGGAGACGTTCATGAGCGCGACGCCTTCACCGGTCACGGCACGCTTGAGGAACTTGCCGACTCCCTGCGACTGGGTCTGGATCTGCAGGTTGCCCCGGTAGGCCACCATCGCGCCCTGCCTGGCCATCATGTCGCCGTTGACCGCGTACCGCACGCAGTACGGGTTCTGCAGCGACATCCCGGCCTGGCTGGGCGGTTGCACCGTGTTCTCGGAGTTGAAGATGTCGCCGCGCACGCCGTGTCCCCTTCGTCGTCGGTTGCGTTTCGTCGTTCCGTACCACGGAAAGCTACCGGCCACGATGATCGTCGTGGGGTCTGGGCGGGTGTCGGGGCGGGGAAGTAGCGTAGGCGCGCATGGAACCCGCTCGTTACCTGCAGCTGTTGCGGGCCGACTCCGATCGCCTGATCCAGGTCGCGCGCGACCGGTTGGACCCGGCCGTGCCGTCCTGCCCCGGCTGGACGCTGCGAGACCTGGTGGAGCACGTGGCGATGGTCTACGCCCACAAGGTCACGTGCATGCGGGAACTTCGGCAACCGTCGCCGTGGCCGCCGGAACCACCGGCGGCCGACCCGGTGGACTGGCTCGTACGCACCCGCGACGAGCTGCTCGCCGAGCTCGAGGAACGCGGCCCGGCCGCGCCCTCGTTCACCTGGTTCCCACCGGACCAGACGGTGGGCTTCTGGTACCGGCGGATGGCGCAGGAGACCGCGGTGCACAGGGTCGACGCCGAGGAGGCGGTCGGGGAGCACGGGCCGGTGCCCGACGACCTGGCCGTCGACGGTGTGGACGAGGTGCTGCACGTGATGGTCGCGGGCGACTGGTCCGAGGAGCCACAGCCGGGCCGCGCCAGGCAGGTGCGGGTGGCCGGTGGCGATCGTGCGTGGCTGGTGGAGCTCGCGCCCGATGAGGTCACCGTGACCGACGAGCCGGCCGGGGCGGGGCCGGCCGACCTGGCGGCACCACCGACCCAGCTGCTGCTCTGGCTGTGGGGCCGGGTGCCGTACGAGGCGGTGCGCCCTGAGGGCGACGCGGATGCGGTCGCCGCGCTGCGCGCCCGGTTGGCCATCGCCACCCAGTAGAGAACACTGACCTGCGATGGAGGGACATGGCTGTCACCATCGAAGAGACGGCGGAGCGGCACACGTTCGTCGGTTGGGCGAAGGACGACCCGGCGGGCACGGAGTTCGCCGAGGTCCGGCGTACCGGCGAGGGGTTGAGCGCGTCGGGGGTCGCGCTCGGCACCGACCCTGAGCCGTACCGGCTGGACTACCGGCTGGTCACCGACGCCGACCTGGCCACCACCGAGCTGTCGTTGACGGTGACCGGCTCGGGCTGGTCGCGCACGCTCGAGCTGCGGCGTTCGGCGTCCGCGGGTTGGCAGCTGACCACGGCGGCGGAGGGGGAATGTGCGTTCCCGCCGCCTGGCGGTGACGCCGAGGCGATCGCCGAGGCGGTCGACCCGGACGTCGAGGTCTCGCCGTTGTTCAACACGCTGCCGCTGCTGCGGCACCGGTTGGTCGACGACGGCGCGTCCGTGGACCTGGTGATGGCGTGGGTCTCGCTCCCCGACCTCCAGGTGCGCCCGTCGCGCCAGCGCTACACGGTGATGGGCGCCGCGCCCGAGGGCCAGGTGGTGCAGTTCGACGGGCTCGACGACGGCTTCACCGCGGAGATCGTCTTCGACGACGACGGCCTCGTGCTCGACTATGCGGGCATCGCGCGCAGGATCCTGACCAATGCGGACCGCCGGTGACCGACGAGGGCGAGATCGGCGCCGACCTGCGGTACGTCGACTGGTACGGCGCCGACCTCGACGGCCGGCGGTTCGTCGACTGCGACCTCACGGGCGCGAGCCTGGAAGAGGTGACGGCCACCGCGTGCGTGTTCGAGGAGTGCGACCTCACCGAGGTGCGGCTGAACAGCTCCACCTGGACCGACGCCGCGTTCCTGCGCTGCCGGTTCCGCGGCTCGTCGTTGTTCGGCGCGACGCTGCGCGGCTGCAAGCTGACCGGGTCGACCTTCGAGGAGACGGCCGTGCTGCGCCCGTTGACCGTGGTCGGCGGCGACTGGTCGTTCGTGTCGCTGCGGTACCAGGACCTGCGCGGCCTCGACCTCACCGGCGTGCGGCTGCGCGACACGGACTTCACCGGCGCGAACCTGGGCACCACCGTCCTCGCCGGCGCGGACCTGGAGAAGGCCACGTTCCACGACACGAAGCTGCGCGGCGCTGACCTGCGCGGTGCCCGGCTGCACGGCGTCGACCTCACCGCGATCGAGCTCACCGACGTCCGGCTGGACGCCACGCAGGCGGTGCAGCTCGCCATGTGCCACGGCGCGGACGTCGACTGGGACGGCTGACTTCCCACATGGCGGGCACCCCGGCGCCACTCGTGCTACCGGGCGGCTGCGATCAGTAGTAGCGGCGGTGTGATCTTGGCTACGGGCCCCGCCCACCAGATGAGACGTCGGCGCGGTATCCGTCCATCGCACCGGAACTCACCAGTTCAGGGGCGGTCACATTGCGTTCACGAAGCGGCGAGATCGGCGGTAACCCGCGCGAGTTGGGTCTGCACTCCGGCGTATACCAGCGGGTAGGGTCGGAATCTCCGAGAGTTCCGCGTGCGATCGGGGCAGAGGTACCAACCAACGAGGGTTGCCTGACCGGACGACGCGACGACTCCGGACCGGTGCGAACCACCGGTGCGGGAGTGCAAGTCGTGGTCAGTGACCGGAGGGAGTGCGAATGGCGGACGAGTCGAAGGGTCTAGCCGACATCGTCGCGGCGTCTACCGCATTGAGCGACATCGACGGCCAGGTGGGAAAGCTGGTCTACCGCGGTTACGACATCCATGACATCGCCGAACGTATCTCGTTCGAGGAGTGCGTCTACCTGCTCCAGAGCGGCGACCTGCCGAACCGGCAGCAGCTCGACGAACTGCGCGAGGAGCTGACCGAGGCTCGGACGCTCGGTGCGATCGTCGAGGACAACATCGAGGAAGTGGCCCGTGCGGCCGCGCCGATGGAGGCCCTGCGCACGTTGGTGTCGCTGGGATCGGCGGGGGACCCGGACAAGGGGGCAGGCGACGCGAAGGCAGAGCACCGCAAGGCCGTGCGCCTGGTGGCACAGCAGCCGGTGCTCGTCGCGAAGTACCACGCGGCACGGCGCGGCGAGACGGCGCAGGATGCCGACCCGGAGCTGGGCATCGCGGGCAACTTCCTGCTGCAGATCACCGGCCGGCGGCCGGAGCAGCGCGAGATCGAGATCTTCGACTCGTGCTTGGTCATGCACGCCGACCACACGATGAACGCGTCCACGTTCACCGCGCGTGTGATCGCGGCGACGTTGTCCGACATGCACTCCGCGATCGTGGGCGCCATCGGCGCGCTCAAGGGTCCGTTGCACGGCGGCGCCAACGAGGCCGTGATGGCGAACCTGGACAAGATCGGCAGTGTCGACAAGGTCGAGGAGTGGACCAACGCCGAGCTGGGCGCGGGCAACAAGATCTCCGGCTTCGGGCACCGGGTCTACAAGGTGGAGGACCCGCGCGCGACGCACCTGCGTTCGATGTCCGAGGAGCTCGCCGGCATCCACGGGGACGACAGGTACTACCGGATGTCGAAGCGGATGGAAGAGGTCGTACTCGAGACCAAGGGTCTGTACCCGAACGTCGACTTCTTCGCCGCGAGCGTCTACCACTACCTGGGTATCCCCACCGACCTGTTCACGTCGGTCTTCTCGGTGAGCAGGATGGCGGGCTGGACGGCACACGTGCTCGAACAGCATGCGGACAACAGACTGATCCGCCCGGAGAGCGAGTACATCGGCGAGCACGACCGCAAGTTCGTGCCGCTGGGCGACCGTTAGTCGCGTCGGTGCATCCCGGGTGGGCCGGTGGTGTCCACCCGGGCTGGCGGTAGCGTTTGCTCAGGTGTCCGAGCAGACGAGAGAACAGGTGACATGACCGTCCACGACTCCGACGACGTGGAGGGTACGCAGCCCGAGGTCGCGTCCCGGCCGGTGGTGGCCCGCCGTCGCGGGTTCAGGGAATGGCCGCTCCTCACCGTCTGCCTCGGCATCGGCGGCGGGCTGGCCTATCTGGGGCTGGTCGACTTCAAGCAAGGGTCGATGATCGTGGCTGTGTTCGTCTGCCTCGCCGCGTTCCTTCGGATCGTGCTGCCGGAACGTACGGTGGGGCTACTGGCCGTACGCAGCCGGGTGGTCGACGTGCTGAGCCTGTTGATCCTCGGCCTGGCACTGGCCATCATCACCGTCGTCGTCCCGCATCCGGGCGGCCAGTGAGGCCGGCCACAACGGCAGGGGCGACCCGGTCTGGGAGGCCGGGAAGGGGTAACCTCGGCACCAGACATATCTTGATGACGAGATTTCGCCGGGACCGGTACCCGGCACGCTGGCGAGGAGGCGAGCCATGGCGCGCAAGGGCAAGGTCGCGGTCGTAGGAGCCGGGTTCTACGGCTCGACGACGGCGCAGCGGCTTGCCGAGTACGACGTCTTCGAGACGGTCGTACTCACCGACATCATCGAGGGTCGGCCGGCCGGGCTCGCCCTCGACATCAACCAGTCCAGGTCGATCGAGGGCTTCGAGACGAAGGTCGTCGGCCAGACCACGACGGCCGACGGCGACGGCTACGAGGCCATCGCGGGCGCCGACGTGGTGGTGATCACCGCGGGCCTGCCGCGCAAGCCCGGCATGAGCCGGATGGACCTGATCGACACCAACGCCAAGATCGTCAGGCAGGTCGCGGAGAACGTCGCGAAGCACGCGCCAGAAGCCGTCGTGATCGTGGTCTCGAACCCGCTCGACGAGATGACCGCGCTCGCGCAGATCGCCACCGGCTTCCCGAAGAACCGGGTGCTCGGCCAGGCGGGCATGCTCGACACCGCACGCTTCACCCACAACGTGGCCGAGGAGCTCGGTGTGCCGCTGAGCTCGGTCACCACCCTCACCCTCGGCTCGCACGGCGACACCATGGTCCCGGTGCCGAGCGCGTGCTCCGTCGACGGCAAGCCGCTGGCCGAGGTGCTGCCTGCGGACAAGATCGAGGAGCTGGTGCAGCGCACCCGCGACGGGGGCGCCGAGGTCGTCGCGCTGCTGAAGACCGGCTCGGCGTACATCGCGCCTTCCGCCGCGGCCGCGCGGATGGCTCGCGCGGTCGTCGAGGACTCCGGCGCGGTCATGCCGGTGTGCGCCTGGGTGCAGGGCGAGTACGGCATCGAGGGCGTGTACCTGGGCGTCGAGGCCGAGCTCGGCCGCGCCGGCGTACGCAAGGTCGTCGAGCGCGACCTCAGCGAGACCGAGCTCGCCGGGCTGCGCGAGGCCGCCGAGGCCGTCCGCGCGAAGCAGGCCGACGTCCAGGACCTCTAGGTCGCAGGCGTCCACGAGACGCGAACAGGCAGGAAGAAGGAAACGCCGCATGACCAAGATCAAGGTCGAGAACGCCATCGTCGAGCTCGACGGCGACGAGATGACCAGGATCATCTGGCAGTTCATCAAGGAACGCCTGATCCACCCGTACCTGGACGTGGAGCTCGAGTACTACGACCTCGGCATCGAGAACCGGGACGTCACCGACGACCAGGTGACCGTGGATGCGGCGCACGCGATCCAGCGGCACGGCGTCGGCGTGAAGTGCGCCACCATCACGCCGGACGAGGCGCGGGTGGAGGAGTTCGGCCTGAAGAAGATGTGGCGGTCGCCGAACGGCACCATCCGCAACATCCTCGGCGGTGTCGTCTTCCGTGAGCCGATCGTGGTCTCCAACATCCCGCGGCTGGTACCCGGCTGGACGAAGCCGATCATCATCGGCCGCCACGCGCACGGCGACCAGTACAAGGCGACCGACTTCGTGGTGCCCGGCCCGGGCACGGTGACCATCACGTACACGCCGGACGACGGCAGCGAGCCGATGGAGTTCGAGGTCGCGAAGTTCCCAGGCGGCGGCGTCACGATGGGCATGTACAACTTCGACGAGTCGATCCGCGAGTTCGCGCGCGCCTCGTTCAAGTACGGCCTGGAGCGCGGCTACCCGGTCTACATGTCCACGAAGAACACCATCCTCAAGGCGTACGACGGGCGCTTCAAGGACCTCTTCGCCGAGGTGTTCGAGAACGAGTTCGCCGAGGAGTTCAAGAAGAACGGCCTCACCTACGAGCACCGGCTGATCGACGACATGGTCGCGCAGGCGATGAAGCAGGAAGGCGGCTACGTCTGGGCGTGCAAGAACTACGACGGTGACGTGCAGTCCGACACCGTCGCGCAGGGCTTCGGCTCGCTCGGCCTGATGACCAGCGTGCTCATGACGTCCGACGGCAAGGTGGAGGCGGAGGCCGCGCACGGCACGGTCACCAGGCACTACCGCCAGCACCAGCAGGGCAAGCCGACCTCGACCAACCCGATCGCGTCCATCTTCGCCTGGACGCGCGGTCTGGAGCACCGCGGCAAGCTGGACAACACGCCGGCCGTGGTGGAGTTCGCCCGCACGCTCGAGCAGGTCTGCGTCGAGGCCGTGGAGAACGGCAAGATGACCAAGGACCTCTCGCTGATCGTCGGCGGCGACACCCCGTTCCTCACCACCCAGGAGTTCCTCGCGGCGCTGGACGAGGGCCTGCAGGCGAAGATGGGGGGCTAGGCACCACACGTTCTGCACGCGGCCCGTCCCGGCGAAGGCTGGGGCGGGCCGCGTACGTTCGCCTAGAGTGGCCAGATGACGGATTCGACGGACGCGGCCGTCCAGGCAGGGGTGAGCCGGTTCCCCGTGCCTGCGGTCGAGGACCTCCCCGCGGACCTCGCCGAGCGGGTGCGCGAGGTGGCGGAGAAGAGCGGGTTCGTGCCGAACGTCTTCCTCGCGCTGGCGCACCGGCCGGCGGAGTGGCGGGCGTTCTTCGCGTACCACGACGCGCTGATGGACAAGGAGAGCCCGGCGCTCAGCAAGGCGGACCGCGAGCTGATCGTGGTGGCCACGAGTGCCGAGAACGACTGTCTCTACTGCGTCGTCGCGCACGGGGCCATCGCGCGCATCCGCAGCCGCAACCCGCGGATCGCCGACCAGGTCGCGACCGACTGGCGCAAGGCGGAGCTGGACGACAGGCAGCGGGCGATGCTCGGCTTCGCGGTGAAGCTGGCGGTGCGCCCGGCGGAGGTGACCGCGGACGACCAGGCCGAGCTGGCGGCGTACGGGTTCACCGACGACGACATCTGGGACATCGGGTCGATCACCGCGCTGTTCGCGCTCTCGAACCGGCTGGCGCACTTCGCCGCCATCGCGCCGAACGAGGAGTTCTACCTGATGGGCCGGCTGCCGAAGGAGTCCTAGCGTTAGTCGCTAACAATTGTTAGTCTCTAACGCATGACCGGACTGCGGGAGCGGCAGCGGAGCCAGCTGCGGCAACGGATCCAGGAGCAGGCGATGCGCCTCTTCCTCGAGCGCGGCTACGCCGACACCACGGTGGCCGACGTCGCCGCCGCGGCCGAGGTGTCGTCGATGACCGTGTTCCGGCACTTCCCGACCAAGGAAGCGCTGGTACTCACCGACGACTACGACGCGGCGATCGTCGCGCGCATCGCGAGCAGGCCGGCCGGTGAGCCGTTGCTGCGCCGCATCCTCGGCAGCCTCGCGGACGGGGTCGCCGAGCTGCCTGAGGCGCAGCGCGCGCTGATGCTCGCCCGGGTGCGCCTGGTGCGCGACACCCCCGCGCTGCGCGCCAGGCACTGGGAGACGCAGTACCAGACCAGGTGCGCGATCGTCGACGGTCTGCTCGGCGAGCAGCCGGACCCAGCGACGCGGTTCCGAGCGCAGGTGGCTGCCGACGCCGCGCTCGCGGCGGCGAGCACGGCGATCTTCCGCTGGGTGGACGAGGACGGCGCGACCGACCTGGCCGAGCTGCTGCGCGAGGCGCTCGCCGCGCTCACCGACGAGGTGGCGCGATGACCGCGCCCGTGCTGCAGGCACGCGGACTGACCAAGCGCTACGGGCAGGTGCTCGCCGTCGACGAGGTGAGCCTCCAGGTGCGGCCGGGCGAGATCTACGGGTTCCTCGGGCTCAACGGGGCGGGCAAGTCGACCACCATGCGCATGGTGCTCGGCATGACACGTCCGTCTGCGGGCGCCGCATACCTGTACGGCACCCAGGTGGCGCCGGACGGCGCGCCGTGGCACCGCGTCGGCTACCTGCTCGACGGCGCGCACGCGTACCCGCGGCTGACCGTCAGGCAGAACCTGGAGATCGCCAGGTGGTGCTACGGCGTCCGCGACGCGGGTGCCGTCGACCGGGTGCTCGAGCTGCTCGCCCTGCAGCACTCCGAGCACCGCAGGGCGGGCCAGCTGTCGCTGGGCAACGCGCAGCGGGTCGGCCTGGCCAGGGCGCTGTTGCACCGGCCGGAGCTGCTGGTGCTCGACGAGCCGGCGAACGGGCTGGACCCGGCCGGCATCGTCGAGCTGCGCGACCTGTTGCGCCGGGTGGCCGCCGAGGACGGCGTGGCGATCTTCGTGTCCAGCCACATCCTGGCCGAGGTGGCGCGGCTGGCGACCCGGATCGGGATCATCGACGGCGGCCGGCTGCTGACCGAGCTCGACGGCACCGAGCTGCCGAGCCGGGCGCGTCGCAGGCTGCGGGTGGACGCACGCGACCGGCGGGCCGCCCGCGCGGCGTTGGCGGCCCGTGGGCTGTCCGTCGTCACGGCCGGCCCGGGCGGGCTGGAGCTGGACGACGGCTGGGCGCTCGCTCACCCGGAAGCCGTGGCTGCCCTGCTGGCCGAGGCGGCGACGCCGCCGACGGCCCTGTCCGTCTGGCACGAGGACCTGGAGGCGTTCTTCCTGCGGCTGCTCGACGAGCACCGGGCCGTGGAGCAGGTGGTCGAGTGAGCGCGCGTGGCGGCCCGCTGGGGCGCGGTCTGTCGTGGCCGACCGGGCTGGTCGTCGCCTGCCGGGCCGAGGTCAGCAAGCTGCGGCATTCGCTCGTGCCCGCCCTGACCGCCGGCGGGATCTGCCTGGCGCCGTTGATGGGCGGCGTGTTCCTGCTCGCCCAGCGGGCGCCCGGCGGCTCCGCCGCCGTACGCGACAAGATGGCGGCGTTGGGTGGCACCCCGGACTGGCCGGGCTACCTCGGGCTGTTGACGACGATCTACGCCGCCGGTGGCCTGGTGGTGCTCGGCATCCTCACTGCGTGGCTGTTCGGCCGGGAGTTCAGCGACCGCACCGCGGTGGACATCCTCGCCCTGCCGGTACGGCGCTCGGCGGTTGTGCTGGCGAAGTTCGCCGTGGGGATCGCCTGGTCGGCGGCGCTCACGGCGTTGATGATGCTCGGCGGTCTGCTCGTCGGCGCGGCGCTGACGCTGCCCGGCTGGTCCGCCGCGGTGGTGCTGGCGGCGGTACGCGACCTGGCCGTCTGCTACGCGCTGAGCGTCGTGCTGCAGACGCCGGTGGCCCTTGCCGCCAGCGCCGGGCGCGGCTACCTGCCCGCCGTCGGCCTGGTGCTCGTCGTGGTCGTGCTCGCCCAGGCGCTCGCCTCCGTCGGCGCGGGCGGCTGGTTCCCGTGGGCCGTGCCCGCCCTGGCCGTCGGCGCCGGCGGCCAGGACATGGGCGCCGTGGGCGCCGTCGGCTACGCGCTCGTCGCCGTGACGGCAGTCGGCGGCGCACTGGCCACCGTGTGGTGGTGGTACCGCGCCGAGTGAAGCTAGGCCTTGATGGTGATCAGGGCGGGGCCCGGTGCGCCGGCCGCGTCGCTGATGCGTACGTTCAGCACCCCCTCGACGAACTCCGCTTCGATGTGGTCCTCGCGTACCCCTTCCGGCAGCGTGATGTCGCGGCGGAACTGGCCGTAGTGGCGTTCCTGGACGTAGAAGGCGTCGTCGCTCTCCTTGCCGCGGCGCCGCAGACCGGCGATGGTGAGGGTGCCGCGGGACAGGCTGACCTCGACGTCCTCGCTGGCGACGCCGGGCAGCTCGCAGCGGATCAGCAGGTCGGAACCGTCCGCAAGCAGGTCGATGGTCGGACTCCAGGCGTCGGAGTGGCCATGCGGCTGCTGCACCGTGGACGACTCCGACGACGTCATCCGGTCCGAGATCCGGTTCATCTCGCTGACCACGTCGAGCACTCCGCGGAACGGGTTGCCTCTCTTCGTCCGGCGTGTGGGCATTGTCATGACCCCCTCTGCTGTGGTTCCGCCCGACGGCGGTCGGCCGGTTCTGCGGGTTCGCGGTCGCGTCGGTCCGGCCCGGCGAGACGGCCTGCGGTCGCGACCGCAGGCAGACCCTCGGCACGGAACGCGCGCGCCAGACCGAGGCAGAGCACCAGCAGGACGAGCGCGAACGGGAGCCCTGCGGTGATCGACGCCGCCTGCAGTGCCGCGAGCGCCGTGGAGCCGCCGATCCACAGCAGGACGGCTGCGACGGCACCCTCGGTGACGGCCCAGAAGAACCGCTGTGGCTTGCTCGGGTGCGGATCGCCGCCGTTGGTGAGCATGTCGACGACGAGCGAACCGGAGTCGGACGAGGTGGCGAAGAAGACCACCACCACGAGCACGGTGAGCAGCGCCGCCGCCGTAGCGAGCACGGTGCCGACCGGGAGCTCGCCGATGAGCGTGAACAGAGCCGTCTCAGGCGCGCTGCCGGCGATGTCGACCCGGTTGGTGAGCTGGTAGTACAGGCCGGTGCCGCCGAGCACGGAGAACCACAGGATCGACGCGCCGACGGGAGCCAGCAACGTGCCGCTGATGAACTGCCGCAGTGTCCGGCCGTAGGAGATGCGGGCGATGAACATGCCGACGAACGGGGACCAGGAGATCCACCAGCCCCAGTAGAACAACGTCCAGTCCGCCTGCCACCCGGCTGCCGTCGCCTCGAACTGCGGGTCGGCAACGAAGAGGCTGTTGCTGACCAGGTTCTGCAGGTAGCTGCCGGTCGCGTCGGCCAGCCCGCTGAGGATGAACAGCTTCGGCCCGACGGCGAACACGAACACCATCAACAGCAGTGCCAACCACAGGTTGATCACCGACAGCCGGCGGATGCCCTTGTCGATGCCGAGCATCACGCTGAGTACGGCTACCGCGGTGATCAACGCGACGATGACGATCTGCACGGTCTGGTTCACCGGAATGCCGAACACCTCGGCCAGCCCCGCGTTCACCTGCTGGCTGCCGAGACCGAGGGACGTCGCCAGCCCGAACAGCGTGCCGAAGACGGCGAGGATGTCGATCACGTGGCCGACCCACCCGTAGATCCGGTCGCCGATCAGCGGGTACAGCGCCGCCGCCGGCCGCAGCGGCAGGTTCTTGCGGAAGCAGAAGTAGCCCATCGACATGCCGAGCACGATGTAGATCGCCCACGGGTGCAGGCCCCAGTGGAAGATGGTGATGCCGAGCGCTTCCATCGCGCCGCGCATCCCGCGGCCGGCAATCGGCCCCTCCTCCAGGTGGAACGGGGCCTCGTAGACGCCGTAGAAGACCAGTCCGATTCCCATACCGGCGGTGAACAGCATGGCGAACCACGGCAGCGTCCGGTACTCCGGCCGCGAGTCGTCCGGGCCGAGCCGTAGCCGCCCGTAGCGGCTGAGCATGACGGCGATGACGAACACCAGGAAGAACGTCGCCACGAGGACGTAGAACCAGCCGAAGTTCGTGCTGATGAACCCGAGCGCTCCGCTCGCGACCTTGCTGGTCGTGTCGGTGAAGGCGACGCCGACGATCAGGAACGCCAGGATGACGGCGCCGGAGATGAAGAATACCGGAGGATTGGTGTGGGTGCGCAGGTACCTGCTGACCGGGTTACCCGCTTCGTCTGCCTTGCCTATTGTGGACATGAGCATACGCTCCTCGTCGGTTGTCGCCTGTCGTCTTCCCAGCACGGACCGCACGGAAACCTGGCGGTGCGGGGGCGGGTGCGAGAAGCTGGGAGAAGATTGGGTGGAGGATGTGATTCGAATGGTCGAGCAAGCGTCATACACATGGAAGGGCGCGGGCGGACCGTTCACGCTCACCGTGGCGGACGGAGTGTTCGCGCCGAGCAGCACGACCAGGGTGCTGGGCGACGCCATGCGTATCAACGCGGGGGAGACCGTGTTGGATGCCGGTTGCGGCAGTGGGGTGTTGAGCTTCGTGGCAGCCAAACTCGGTGCCGGCCGGGTCATCGGCTGTGACGTGTCGCAGGCCGCGGTGGACTGCGCCACGAAGAATGCCGAGGAGCTCGGGCTGGCCGACACCACCGAGTTCCGGCAGGGATCGTTGTTCGAGCCGGTGCACGATGTACGTGCGGACGTCGTCATCGCCGATATCAGCGGGGTGCCGGACGCGATCGCCCAGGCATCCGGGTGGTTCCCCGGGGGCCGGGGCGGCGGGCCCACCGGCGCGGAGCTGCCGGTGGCCATGCTGGACGACATCGGCAGGCATGTCGCTCCTACCGGGCGGGTCTACCTCCCGACGGCCTCACTGCAGGACGAGTCGGCGGTGTTGCGCGCCGCCAAACGGGTGTTCGGTGACCGCATCCAGAACGCCTCCGTCCGCGATTTCCCGCTACCGGACGCGGTCGTCCGCGCGCGCGAGGTCGCACGGCTGGCGTCCGAGGGCGTGATCCGACTCACCCGGAAGGGCAGCCGGATGTTCTGGCGCCTCACCATCTGGCAATGCGGGAAGCCGAGCCCGCCGTGACCGAGCGCGTCAGTCGTCCCACCGCGGGGCGAACGGCGGGTTGATGTAGCGCTTGCCCGGACGGGACAGCTCGTCGAGCTCGGCGACGTCACCGGCGGTGAGGTCGACCTCGAGCGCAGCCAGGTTCTCTCGCCGCCGGTCCGGGTTCGTCGACCGCGGTAGCACCGTGACGTTGCCCTGCCTGGCGAGCCAGGCGATGCACACCTGTGCCGGCGAGACACCGTGCTTCGCGGCGACCTCGGTGACGACCGACTCGGCGGTCAGGCCCTCGCCGTGTGCCAGCGGTGAGTACGCGGTGATCATCAGGTCCAGCTCGAGCGCGGTTGCGGTGAGCTTCTCGTGCGCGAGATGGGCGTGGTACTCCACCTGGTCGGCGAAGATCTCCGGCGCGATCTGCAGCGCGGGACGCAGCAGGTAGTCGGGGAAGTTCGAGACGCCGAGCTCGCGGATCAGGCTGTCGTCGCGGAGCTGCTGCAGCGCGCGCAGGGCCGGTTCTGTCTCCGCGTCGTCGCCGGCCGGCCAGTGCAGCAACAGCAGGTCGAGGTAGTCGACACCGAGGTCCTTGAGTGCCTGCTCGGCGCTCTCGCGCAGCCGCTTGGGCGCGTACGAGTCGAGCCAGATCTTCGTGGTGAGCCAGAGCTCGTCCCTGGCGATGCCACTGCGGCGAATGCCCTCGCCGACCTCGGCATGGTTGCCGTACGCGACCGCGGTGTCGACATGGCGGTAACCCGCGGCGATTGCGTCTGCGACGGTCTCGGTGGCTGTTGGCCCCTCGACCTCCCACGTGCCGATGCCCAGGGTCGGCACCGCAACGCCTCGAATGGTCTTCGTGAACGCGATACTCATATGTGGGTAGAACTCCCCGGCAACTGGTTGACTTCCGACATCGCTGTGTTGTGAAGCTCACTCATCATTTCAGTTACGGCGGCCGTATGCGTAGGGTGGTTCTGTTCCGGTTTGCGCACGCTGCGATATTGCCTGACCTGCGTTCTTCACTCCTCGTATAGCACGGGCACTCAACGCCGCGACAGTGGTAGCCGGCCTCGCCGCGTACTAGGTTTATGCCGCCACATGACGGGGATCGAGACGGCACGGTGACCGGGCGTTTTCTCCTTGCCCCGTTGCGCTGGCCGTCCTGAATTATCAGGAGAGTGATTTGCGCAGCAACGCATTGCGCGTAGGTCTCGGGACGGCGATTGTCGGGTTCATGTTCGCCGCCTGCGCGTTCGTCACCTATGCAGGGCTCGATCGAGCCGCCGCATCCACTACTACCAACGGCGACAACGGCACCGTCAAGGTGCACAAGGCGGAGACCTCGGAGGAGGATCCGCGCAACGAGCCGCATGTCTGCGAGTTCTACGTCGTCGGGAACAACTTCGACGCGGGCCAGGACGTGTGGTGGCAGATCAAGTCCTGGCCGCCGACCGGTGACCGTACCGTCGTCGGCGAAGGCACGCTGCAGATGGACGAGAACGGCCATGGCCGCAGCGAGGACATGGAACTCGACTCCGGCCACTACAAGCTGTACTGGAACTTCGCCGGAGAGAACGGCAGGGCGAAGCAGAAGGTCTTCTGGACCGAATGCGTGACCTCGCCGAGTGAGACACCGTCGAGCGAGCCGTCACCGAGCGAGTCGGAGACGGGCGCACCGACGCCGTCGCCGGTCCGCACCGACCACCCGGTTACCGGCTGATCGAACGCACCGAAGAGAAGTGCGGCCCGACAACTTGTCGGGCCGCACTTCTCTTCGTACGTCACTGCGCCCGCTGGGCGCCTGCGCTGGCGGTGACCGAGAAGACGTGCGGTGCGCGGAAACCCTGCTCCGCGAACGCGGCGGTGACGGCCTGCTCGACCGATGTGCGTTGGGCGCTCGGTACGAGCGCGATCGCGCAGCCGCCGAACCCGCCGCCGGTCATCCGGGCGCCGAGTGCGCCTGCCTGCATCGCGGTGTCCACCGCGGTGTCGAGCTCCGGGCAGGAGACCTCGTAGTCGTCGCGCAGGGACGCGTGCGACATGGTCATCAGCTGCCCGAGTGCGGCGTAGTAGCCGCCCCGCATCAGGTCGACGGCGATGCCGACGCGGGCGTTCTCCGTCACGACGTGCCTGGTGCGCGGCCGCAGCCGCTCGTCCACCTTGTCCAGCGCGCTGCCCAGCTCGCCGGTGGTGACGTCGCGCAACGAGCGCACGCCGAGCGCCATCGCCGCTTCCTCCACGGACATCCGGCGGTCCGCGTATGCGCCGCTCACCAGCTTGTGCGCGACGCGGGTGTCGATCACCAGGAGTTCGAGGTCGTGCTCGGCGAGTGCGAACGGGATCAGCTCGCCCTTCAGCGAGCGACAGTCGAGGTACAGCGCGTAGTTCTCCTGGCAGCACAATGACGCCATCTGGTCCATCACGCCGCTGGGCATCCCGACGAAGGCGTTCTCCGCGTGCTGGCACATCAGCGCGAGCTCGGCGCGGCCGAGGTGCAACCCGTGCAGCTCGTCCAGCGCCAGACCGAGTGCGCACTCCAGGGCGGCCGACGACGAGAGGCCGGCGCCGAGCGGTACGTCGCCGCCGATGAGCACGTCCGCGCCGCCGACGTCGTGCCGCGCGGAGCGCAGCGCCCAGACCACGCCGGCGGGGTACGCGGCCCAGTTGCGTACGCTGCCCGGCGCCAGCTCGCTGACCGGCAGCTCGACGCGTTCGTCGGTGAGCGTGGACGCGCACGACAGGATGCCGTCGTAGCGCAGTCCCACGGCCGCGTAGGTCTGTTGCGGCAACGCCACCGGCAGCACGAAGCCGCCCACGTAGTCGGTGTGCTCGCCGAGCAGGTTCACCCGGCCGGGCGCCGCCCACACTCCCGCGGGCGGGAAGCCGAAGCGCTCCTCGAACGCGGCGGCGACGTCACCCGCACTCGTCTTCTCGGGAAGGGTCACGCCGTCACCTTAACCGCCCGCTGTCTACTGCCATACGGGTGAGCAAACCATCCGAACGGGGGCGCGGACCAGCCCGACCACACCGCCGCAATCCGTACTTACCGTCAGTGTCCAGACAATGCGGGTGTCGGTGCTCACGCGCGACGCGCACCGGTGCCGGGTGGTGAAGGGGCGCGACGGGCAGGCTGTCACAATCAGCGCATGTCCACCCAGCGTCCACGCGTCTTGTCCGGCATCCAGCCGACTGCAGACTCGTTCCACCTCGGCAACTACCTCGGCGCGGTACGGCAGTGGGTGGCACTGCAGGACAGTCACGACGCGTTCTACTGCGTGGTCGACCTGCACGCGATCACCGTCGAGTACGAACCGGAACTGCTGCGGCAGCGGACCCGAGTGGCGGTGGCGCAGCTACTGGCCGCCGGCCTCGATCCCAACCGCTGCACGGTCTTCGTACAGAGCCACGTGCGCGAGCACGCGGAGCTCTGCTGGGTCCTCGGCTGCCTGACGGGGTTCGGCGAGGCCAGCCGGATGACCCAGTTCAAGGACAAGTCGGTGAAGCAGCAACAGGTGTCGGTCGGGCTGTTCACGTACCCCGTGCTGCAGGCGGCGGACATCATGCTCTACCAGGCCGACCAGGTGCCGGTCGGCGAGGACCAGCGGCAGCACCTGGAGCTGACCAGGAACCTCGCGCAGCGGTTCAACACCAGGTTCGGCCAGACGTTCGTGCAGCCGGAGGCGTACATCCTCGCGGAGACCGGCAGGATCGCCGACCTGCAGGAGCCGGACGTGAAGATGAGCAAGTCGACGAGCTCGCCGCAGGGCATCATCGACCTGCTCGACGAGCCGAAAGCGCTGCGGCGCAAGGTGATGCGCGCCGTCACGGACGCCGACCCTGATGCCAGGATCCGCTACGACGACGACGGGAAGCCGGGCGTGAGCAACCTGCTGCGCATCTTCTCCGCGCTTTCCGGCACGCCGGTCGAGGACCTGGTCACGAAGTATGACGGCGGTGGTTACGGCGCCCTGAAGAAGGACCTCGCCGCGAAGGTGGAGGCGTTCGTCACGCCGTTCCAGGAGCGCGTACAGGCCCTGCTCGCCGACGACGACGCGGTGGACGCCGTCCTCGCGGCCGGCGCGGAGCGGGCCGGCGCGGTCGCCGCGCAGACCATGGAGCGGGTACGCGACCTGGTGGGCTTCGTGCCTATGCGAGCGGATGTGACCCGGTGACACTGACCGTCGCGACGGCCATCCCGGTGCCCGAGCCGTACGCCTCGCAGCTGCGCGATGCCAGGCAGGGCTTCGGCGACCCCGAAGCCCTCGGCACGCCGACGCACGTGACGCTGCTCGGCCCCACCGACATCGACCAGGTACAGCTGCGGGCGTACGAGGACCATCTCGCCGCGGTGGCGAAGGCGAACACCGGGTTCGGCATCCACCTGCGCGGCACCGGGTCGTTCCGGCCGGTATCGCCGGTCGTGTTCGTCGCGCTTGCCGAGGGCATCAGCAGCTGCGAGCAACTCGCCGCGGCGGTGCGGTCCGGACCCGTGCACCGCGAGCACGACTTCCCGTACCACCCGCACATCACGGTGGCCCAGGAGTTGCCCGATGACGTGCTCGACCACGCGTTCGCGGAGCTCGCCGACTTCGAGGCGCAGTTCCCCGTGACCGGGTTCACGCTCTACGAGCATGTCGACGACACCTGGCGGGTACACAGGGAGTATGAGCTGACCGGTTGATCGACGGCGGCGAGGGGGCGTCCGGTGGCCGTCATAGCCAGCATCAAGCGCAAGGTCGAGGCGTGGTTCGCCGCGGCTCGCGCGGCCAGCCAGCCGTTCGACCACCTGGTGCGTGCGCTCTCGCGGTACAGCGAGCAGCAGGGCGACCGGCTCGCCGGCGCGGTCACGTACTTCGGCTTCCTGTCGTTCTTCCCGCTGCTCGCGGTGGCGTTCGCGATCCTCGCGTACGTCGTGGTGGTCTACCCGGAGGCCAGGCAGCAGGTCACCGAGGCGGTGGAGGCGAGCTTCCCCGGGCTGATCGGCTCCGGGCCGGGCAAGATCGACCTGTCCCGGATCGCCGGCGCGGGCATCGGGGCGGGGGTCGTCGGGCTGCTCGGCCTGGTGTACTCCGGCACCGGGTGGATCGACGCGCTGCGCGACGCGCTGCGGACGATGTGGCTGCAGCCGCGGCACCAGGCGCCGAACATCCTGCTGAAGAAGGCCTGGGACCTGGTGGTCCTCGCGGTGTTCGGCGTTGCGCTCGTCGCGTCGGTGTCGTTCTCCAGCCTCGCCACGTCAGCGACCCGGTGGGCGCTCACCGCCGTCGATCTGCACACGCTCCCCGGGCTGGACGTCGCGCTGCGGGTGCTCGCGGTGGTCGTCGCGGTGGCCTTCGACGCCGCCCTGCTCGCGGTGCTGTTCGTCGTGCTTCCCGGGGTGCGTACGCCGCTGCCGGTGCTGGTGCGCGGTGCGGTGCTCGGCGCCGTCGG
The DNA here is from genome assembly GCA_009379825.1 of Streptosporangiales bacterium. Taxonomy (NCBI): domain Bacteria; kingdom Bacillati; phylum Actinomycetota; class Actinomycetes; order Streptosporangiales; species Streptosporangiales bacterium. The sequence continues at coordinate 57,597 of WHTA01000012.1, read as the reverse complement.
GTTCGAGGTGCTGAAGCTGCTCGGCACGTTCCTGATCGGGCGCACCACGAGCAACCCGGTGTACGGGGCGTTCGCGCTCACCGTCGGCCTGCTGGTGTGGATCAACCTGGTCGCCAGGGTCACCGTGTTCGCCGCCGCCTGGACGGCGACCGCGCTGCCCGCGGAGGCCGAGGACGAGGAGCAGCTGCCGGCCGAGGTGGCGGCCAGGCTCGAGGAGCTGCCGGTCGACCAGTTGCGCCGCCGGCTGGACTGCGAGGCGCTGCTCTACCGCGAGCAGGCCTGGCTGGCCAAGCATGCGATCGACGAGCAGTGGCCGGCCGAGCAGACGGCGCAGGTGCGCGGCAACTACGTCCGCAGCCTGGTGGAACGGTTGCAGGAGGCCGGGTTCGAGGCGGACGACCTGGTCTCACCGACCCGGCCGGGCACCGTCCGCGACCTGCTGCACCAGTACCGGGTGGCCAACCGGGCCCGCCGCTACACCAACTGACCACAGCCGGCCGGCCCGGCGTCAGCAGCGGCGGAAGCCGTCGCCGTTGCCCCACTTGCAGCGGTCGATCACGGTCAGCGACCTGTTCTTCAGCGTCGCCGTGTCGCCGGTGTTGTTCCAGACGTACCAGTCGCGGTCCCAGTACTTGTGGTGCGCGGTGTCGGAGCCGCGGCCGGTGTGGACGTAGACGCGCTCGCCGGCGGGCAGCCGGTAGGTGCCGAAGACGTACACGTGCCCGGCGCGGTCGCGCACCCGCCAGCCGCTGAGGCTGACCGCGCGGTTCCCGGTGTTCTTGATCCGCACCCACTCGGCCCGCAGTGACGTGTTCGAGCCGGTGTCCCTGCCCGGCGGGTCGTACTTCACGCCGGTGATCTTTATGGGACCGGCGGCGGACGCCTGGGCCGGCACGGCGAGCGTGGCCGCGAGTGCGACGAGGCACGCCGCGGCAGCCGACACGATTCTCCTGCGCATGAGACTCCTCAACGAACGTTGTGTCGCCGCGATCGGCGACCCGACGCCTCAGTTGAGTGCGCAGCGGGTCCGGTGATGCACTTGTCGACGGTCGGTTACGGGGAGTGATCGTTGACGGCTCTGGGCTACGAAAGCCCGGCGCAGAAATTGCCGTACGGCTCGCCGGTCAATCCTGGCCACTCGGCCACATCGGGTACGTAACGGTCACCGAGCTCTCGTGGGCGACCCGCCGCGGTGCGGCCATCGTCCGCCGGCTCTGCGTGCGGCGCCCGTGGCCGCGCGTGCGTACCGGCTGCGCGGGCTGCGGTTGCACAGCCTGCGGCCGTACCGGCTGTGGCTGCATCGGCTGCGGCTGTGCGCGGCGACGGGCGGCCCGCCGGCCGTGCGAGGAGCGCCGCGCCCGGTTGCCCGACCCGCGCCTTCGCGACCCGCCGGCTCTGCCGGCGCGGGCCGGCGCCGGTTGTCGGCGGCTGCTGATCGCCATGCCGGCCACAAGCGCACACAGGACGACGGCGGCGGCCAGCGCCACCGGCATCAGCCACGGTGGCAGGCCGGTGGAGTCTTCGACCGGCGTGACGGCCTGCCGCCTCTCCTTCTCCGCACTGGCCGACGCGGACGGCTTCGCCTCGCCCCGGGGCGCCACCAGGTCGCCGACGGGTACCGCCTTGCTGCGTGCCGCGACACCCCAGTCGAGCAGCTTCTTCGTGTCGCTCCACAGCGCCGCGCCCGGCGTCTTCATGACCGCGACGCCGATCGTGCGGTTGCCGTCCTTCACCGCGCCGACGTACGAGGCCAGCGCCTTGCTGGTGAATCCGTTCTTCCCGCCGACCGTGCCCGGGTAGTCGAACAGCATCCGGTTGTGCGACGAGATCTGGAAGGTCTTGTTCTTCTTCAGGTCGGGGAACCTGGCCTGCTTGGTTGCCGTGTACTTGCGGAAGTCCTCGTTCTGCATGGCGGCGCGGAAGATCAGCGACAGGTCGTACGCGGAGCTGCTTTGGCCCTTCGCGTCCAGCCCGCTGGGCTTTCTGGCGACCGTGTCCCCGGCCTGCAGCCGCTTCGCGATCGCGTTCATCCGGGCGATCGTCTTCGCCTTGCCGCCCTTGCCACCGGCGGCGCGCGCCAGCGCCTCGGCCGCGTCGTTCGCCGACATCATCAGCATCGCCTGGTACAGCGAGCGCGCCGGGTAGCTGCGGCGGCGGTCCACGCCGACCTTCGTGCCGTCCACCGACATGTCCGACAGGTTGGGCTTCACCTGCTCGCCGGCCTTCAGGTGGGGCAGCGTGGCCAGGGCGGTGAGCACCTTGATCGTGCTCGCCGGCGCGTACGTGCCGTGCGCGTTCTTGGCCGCGAGCACCTTGCCCTTGTCCAGGTCGGTCACCACGTACGACGCGGCGCGCACCTTCGGCAGGCGCGGCACGTCCATGCCCTCCGGCCGGACGACGCCCTTCGAGCCGAGCAGTGCGCCACCGACCGGGGACTGGGTGGCGGCCGCGTACGGCGCCGGCGTGCCCAGCACCAACGCGGCGGTGAGCAGCGTGGCGAGCCAGGACAGGATCCGGTGCCTGCCGGCCGTTCGCGTGCGCGCTCTGGTGTTCATGGAAGGCCTACGATAGACCCATCGGATACGGAATGTTACGGTGCGACGCATTGCACACCGATGTCCGTGTCGTCACCCTGGGATACTGGCAGTACAACGGCCTGTACCGAAGGGTGGACAAATGCGCGGCGAGGCGGAATCGGGTTTCCCCGTCGATCCGGTGTACGGGCCGGACGCGCTCACCGACTTCGACCCGGCGGTCAAACTGGGGCAACCAGGCGAATACCCGTACACCCGGGGCGTCTACCCGACGATGTACACGTCCCGGCCGTGGACGATGCGGCAGTACGCCGGCTTCGGCACGGCGGAGGAGTCGAACCGGCGCTACCACCAGCTGATCGAGGCCGGCACCGCCGGCCTGTCTGTGGCGTTCGACCTGCCGACCCAGATGGGGTACGACTCGGACGCGCCGCTGGCCGCCGGCGAGGTCGGCAAGGTCGGCGTGGCGATCGACTCGATCGACGACATGCGCAGGCTCTTCGACGGCATCCCGCTTGGCGAGGTCTCCACCTCGATGACCATCAACGCCCCCGCCGCGGTGTTGCTGCTGCTGTACCAGCTGGTCGCCGAGGAGCAGGGCGTCGACAAGGCGAAGCTGTCCGGCACCGTGCAGAACGACGTGCTCAAGGAGTACATCGCGCGCGGCACGTACATCTACCCGCCGAAGCCGTCGCTGCGGCTGGTCGCCGACGTGTTCCGCTACTGCCAGCAGGAGCTGCCGCGCTGGAACACCATCTCCATCTCCGGCTACCACATGGCGGAGGCCGGCGCGACGCCCGTGCAGGAAGTCGCATTCACGTTGAGCAACGCGATCGCGTACGTGGAGGCGGCGATCAGGTCTGGGCTCGCGGTGGACGAGTTCGCGCCGCGGCTGTCGTTCTTCTTCGTCGCGCGCACGACGCTGCTCGAGGAGGTGGCGAAGTTCCGTGCGGCGCGGCGGGTGTGGGCGCGGATGATGCGTGAGCGGTTCGGCAGCGAGAACCCGAAGTCGCAGATGCTGCGGTTCCACACCCAGACCGCAGGAGTGCAGCTCACCGCACAGCAGCCCGAGGTCAACCTGATCCGGGTGGCGCTGCAGGCGCTCGGTGCTACGCTCGGCGGCACCCAGTCGCTGCACACGAACTCCTACGACGAGGCGATCGCGCTGCCGACGGAGAAGGCCGCGCGGCTCGCGCTACGCACGCAGCAGGTGCTCGCGTACGAGACCGACGTGACCCGCACCGTCGACCCGTTCGCCGGGTCGTACGCGATCGAGTCGATGACCGACGAGGTCGAGCGGGGCGTGGACGACCTGATGGCGAAGGTCGAGGAGCTCGGCGGTGCCGCGGCGGCGATCGAGCACGGGCTGCAGAAGGACGAGATCGAGCGGTCCGCGTACGACATCGCGAAGGAGCAGGAGTCCGGCGAGCGGCTCGTCGTCGGCGTGAACAGCTACCGGCTGGAGACCGAGGAGCCGTACGAGCCGCTGCGCGTCGACCCGGCGATCGAGCGGCAGCAGGCGCAGCGGCTGGCCACGTTGCGCGCCGAGCGCGACGACGCGGAGGTGCAGCACCGGCTGGACGACCTGCGCAAGGCCGCCACCGGCGACGGGAAAAACGTGCTGTACCCGATGCGGGAGGCGCTCGCGGTCCGCGCGACGGTCGGCGAGGTATGCGACGCGCTGCGCGAGACCTGGGGCACCTACCAGCCGCCGCTGTAGCGCCGCGGTCCTCACGCTGTGTCGTCCGAGACGCGGCGCGCTCACCCGGGTCGACGACGGGCGCCGACGGTGACCGGACGGGAACACATCGGCGCTGTTCGTGCACGGCCGAGGGGGTCGGCTGCCGGCGCTGCCTGCTGACCTGGCAGAATGTGTGAGATGAACCACGCCCCGGTTCACTCGACGACGACTGTCCCCGAGCAGGTCCTCGCCGACCTGGCTGCGTTCGTCGAGGGACACGATCAGGAATTTGTCACGCTCCGTCGTGACCTGCACCAGCATCCCGAGCTGGGCGACGCGGAGCGGCGTACCACCGCGCTCATCGTCGACCGGCTGCGCGCCGCCGGCCTGCACCCCGTGGTGCTGCCCACCGGCACCGGCGTCGTCTGCGACGTCGGCCCGGAGGGCCCGCGCGTGGCGCTGCGCGCCGACATCGACGCGCTGCCGCTGCAGGACGAGAAGGACGTGCCGTACCGCTCGACCGTGGCAGGCGTCTGCCACGCCTGCGGTCACGACGTGCACACGACGGCGCTGCTCGGCACCGGCCTGTTCCTCGCCGAGCAGGCCGCCGCCGGCGCGCTGCCCGGTGGGGTACGGCTGCTGTTCCAGCCGGCGGAGGAGATCATCCCCGGCGGCGCCGAGCCGATCGCGTCGTCGGACGTGCTCGACGACGTCACGCGGATCTTCGCCGTGCACTGCGACCCGAGCCTGCCGGTAGGCAAGGTGGGTGTGCGCGTCGGCGCGATCACCTCGTCCACCGACCGGGTGCACATCCGCCTTACCGGTCCCGGTGGCCACACCTCGCGCCCGCACATGACCGCCGACCTGGTGTACGCGCTCGGCGCGCTCATCACCGGTCTGCCCGCCGCGCTGTCGCGGCGGGTCGACCCCCGCGCGGGCGTCGCGTTGGTGTGGGGCCGGGTGGAGTCCGGCCGGGCGGCGAACGCGATCCCCGACCAGGGCGAGCTCGAGGGCACGCTGCGTTGCCTGGACGACCAGGCGTGGCACATCGCGCCGGACCTGGTGAAGTCGATCGTCGAGTCGATCGTGGCGCCGTTCGGCGTCGGCGTGGAGCTGAACTACCACCGTGGCGTCCCACCGGTCGTCAACGAGGCCGGGTGCGTGCGGATGCTGGAGGCCGGCGCCACCCAGGGCATCGGGTCGGACGCCGTCGTGCCGACGCAGCAGAGCCTCGGCGGCGAGGACTTCGCCTGGTACCTCGACCACGTCCCCGGCGCGATGGCCAGGCTTGGCACCCGCGCCCCGGACGCCGATCTCGATCTCGACCTGCACCGCGGCACCTTCGACGTGGACGAGCACGCGATCGGCATGGGCATCCGGCTGCTGGCCACCACGGCGTTCCGCGCCAGCCAACCGGCCGTGAGCGTGCCGCCGGTACCCCCGGCCAGCTGAGCCGAGCCGGGTCACGCCGTTTCGTCGCGGCCATCCGTGGCGCGGCACGCGCGGTGCCCACCAGGTCGGATTCGTAACGGACAGGTGTCGAAGATTCCCACCTGGTTGGGTGAAGGGCTATCGTCCACCCGTCCGCTCTTCCCTCTATCCACCGGCGGATCCCGGCGGATGGGCGGAGGCACGCGAGTGACGGGGACCCGCGCAAGCCGCGCGGGCCGAGGGGAGGAGATGTCCGTGCGCCGTGGATTCCAAGTGGCCTCGATCGGCCTCATCGCAGGATTGGTACTCAGCGCGTGCGGCGAGCCGCCAGCCGAGTCCGACAACGAAGACAAGGGTGGCGACGCCCTCAAGGCGTGCATGGTTCTCGACGTGGGCGGCGTGGACGACAAGTCGTTCAACGAGGCGTCCTGGGCCGGGCTGCAGGAGGCCAAGAAGGAGAACTCGAACATCGATATCTCCTACGTGTCCTCGTCGTCACAGACCGACTACGAGCCCAACCTGAACGCCGAGGTGAACAAGGGCTGCGAGGTCGTCATCTCCGTCGGCGGGCTGATGGCCGACGCGACGAAGAAGGTCGCCGGCCAGCACCCGGACACGCACTTCGCCGAGGTCGACGCCCCGTCGTCCGGCAAGAACGTCTACGGCATGCAGTTCAACACCGCGCAGCCGGCGTTCCAGGCGGGTTACCTCGCGGCGGCGATGTCGAAGACCGGCAAGGTCGGCACGTTCGGTGGCGAGGCGATCCCGCCGGTCACCATCTTCATGGACGGCTACTACGAGGGCGTGCAGTACTTCAACGAGCAGAACGATGAGAACGTCAAGGTCATCGGCTGGAACGTGGACAAGCAGAAGGGTGGCACCTTCACCAACTCGTTCACGGACAAGGGCAAGGGCAAGTCGATCGCGCAGTCGTTCCTCAAGCAGGACGTCGACATGATCCACCCGCCGTCCGGCGGCGCGGGTCTCGGCGCGGGCGCGGCGATCCAGGAGTCCGGCGGCGACGCCAAGATGATCTGGTACGACACCGACGGCTGCGTCAGCGCCAAGGAGTACTGCGACTTCATGCTCACCAGCGTCACCAAGCACATGACGAAGGCGGTGAAGGACTACACCCTGAAGGCGGCCAAGGGCAGTCCGCCGACCGGTGACTACGTCGGCACGCTGGAGAACGGCGGCGTCGGGCTCGCCCCGTTCCACGAGTCCGAGGACGACGTGCCGGACGACGTGAAGTCCGACCTCGAGCAGATCGAGAAGGACATCATCGCCGGCAAGATCGAGCTCAAGTCGCCGTCCCAGCCGAAGGCGGGTTAACACTCGAACACGGGCCAGCGTCTCGGGTACGCGATGCGTCCTCGGGACGCTGACGCTCGCCTACGGCCTCCGATCCGAGGGGAGGGGAGCGGTGCGCCTCGAGCTCCGCGGTGTCACCAAGCGCTTCGGCTCGCTGGTGGCGAACGACCAGGTCGACCTGACCGTCGAGCCCGGCGAGATCCACGCGCTGCTCGGTGAGAACGGCGCAGGTAAGAGCACGCTGATGAACGTGCTCTACGGCCTGTACCGGCCGGACGAGGGCGAGATCGTGGTCGACGGCGAGCCGGTCACCTTCGACAGCCCTGGCGACGCGATGCGGGCAGGCATCGGCATGGTGCACCAGCACTTCATGCTGGTGCCCGTCTTCACCGTCGCGGAGAACGTCGCGCTCGGCAACGAGTCGACGAAGGCGCTGGGGTTCCTCGACCGCAGGCGGATCCGCCGCCGGGTCACGGAGATCTCGCAGGAGTACCGCCTGGACGTCCCGCCGGATGCGCTCGTCGCCGACCTGGCCGTCGGCGTGCGGCAACGGGTGGAGATCGTGAAGGCCCTGGTGCGCGAGGCGCGGGTGCTCGTACTCGACGAGCCCACCGCTACGCTCACGCCGCAGGAGACCGACGACCTGATGACCGTGATGCGCACGCTGCGCGACGCGGGCACTTCGATCGTGTTCATCACGCACAAGCTGCGCGAGGTGCGCGAGGTCGCCGACCGCATCACGGTGATACGGCGCGGCAAGGTCGTCGGCGAGGCCGCGCCCACCGCGTCGTCGGCGGAGCTCGCGTCGATGATGGTGGGGCGCCCGGTCGAGCTGAGCATCGACAAGTCGCCCGCTGAGGTCGGCGAGCCTGTGCTCGACGTGGCGAACCTGAACGTGATCGCGGACTCCGGCGAGGTGCTCGTCGACGACGTCTCGTTCACCGTGCGGGCCGGCGAGATCTACGCGCTCGCCGGGGTGCAGGGCAACGGGCAGAACGAGCTCACCGAGGCGCTCGTCGGGCTCACCCGGCCGTCGACCGGGCGGATCACGCTCGACGGTCGCGACATCACGCACGCCGACGTCGACACCGTGCTCGCCTTGGGGGTCGGCTACGTGCCCGAGGACCGGTTGCACGACGGCCTGGTCGGGCCGTTCACCATCGCCGAGAACCTGGTGCTCGACCAGTACAAGCGCGCCCCGTACGGCAAGAGGCTGTCCATTGACGTCGCCGCCGTGCGGCGCAACGCAGGCGAACGGACCGCCGAGTACGACGTGCGGCTCACCTCAGTCGAGGATCCGGTGACGACGCTGTCCGGCGGGAACCAGCAGAAGGTGGTGCTGGCACGCGAACTGTCCCGGCCGCTGCGGCTGCTGGTCGTCGCGCAGCCCACCCGCGGCCTCGACGTCGGCTCGATCGAGTTCGTGCACCGCAGGATCGTGGAGGAGCGCGACCGCGGCGCCGCAGTCGTGCTGGTCTCCACCGAGCTGGACGAGGTGCTCGGGCTCGCCGACCGCATCGGCGTCATGTACCGCGGCGCCGTCGTCGGCGAGGTGTCGGCGGACGCGCCTGTGGACGCGATCGGGTGCCTGATGACCGGGTCCGTCGACGCGGCGCAGGAGTGGCTGGCGTCCGACGCAGCCTCAGCCGACGGCGCGGTGCGTACCGAGGACCCCGACCAGGCTGCGGGGAGGCGCAGTGGCGACTGACGAGTCCAAGGCACCGGAGCCCGACCGGCCGACGGAGCAGCCCGACGACGCGCGGCCGTCGTTCGGCCGCGCGCTCGTCGACGCGGTGGTCTACGGCCACAGCGCCGTGGTCACCGTGCTCGCGTTCGTCTGCGCCCTGGTCGTCGCGGCGGTCCTGATCGCCATCGGTGACCCGACGACGCGGGAGGCGGCCGGGTACTTCTTCGCGCGTCCGCAGGACATGTTCGCGGCGGCGTTCTCGGCCGTCGGCACGGCGTACAGCTCGCTGTTCTACGGCGCGGTCTTCAACCCGATCACGGCCGGCAGCGGGTTCAACGCCGCGCTCTACCCGCTGTCGGAGACGTTGGTGGCCGCGACGCCGCTGATCCTCGCGGGTCTCGGCTTCGCCCTGGCGTTCCGTGCCGGCCTGTTCAACATCGGCGGCCAGGGCCAGCTGCTGATCGGCACCGTGCTGGCGGGCTACATCGGGTTCGCCTGGCCGCTGCCGCCCGGGCTGCACCTGCTGCTCGCGGTCCTCGGTGGGCTGCTCGGCGGGGCGCTGTGGGGCGGCATCGCCGGCTTCCTCAAGGCGCGGGCGGGTGCGCACGAGGTGATCTCCACGATCATGCTCAACTACGTCGCGCTCAACCTGCTCACCTTCCTGCTGACCATCCGGCCGATCCAGCGACCGCCATACAGCCAGGCGATCTCGCGCAACGTGCTGGAGTCCGCGCAGTTCCCGCCGCTGCTCGGCTCGGCGCTGCGCGTGCACGCCGGGTTCCTGCTTGCGCTGCTGGCCGCCGCCGCCGTGTGGTGGCTGCTGAACCGCAGCACCACCGGGTTCGAGCTGCGCGCCGTCGGCGCGAACCCGGTCGCCGCGCGTACGGCGGGCATGCGCGTCGGGCGCAGCTACCTGATCGTGATGCTGCTCGCCGGTGGGCTCGCCGGCCTCGCTGGCAGCACCCAGATCCTCGGCACCAACGACGCGATGACGAAGGACATCGGCGGCGAGATCGGCTTCGATGCGATCACCGTCGCGTTGCTCGGCCGGGCCAAGCCAGGTGGCACCGTGCTGGCCGGGCTGCTGTTCGGCGCACTGCGCGCCGGCGGCGTGCAGATGCAGTCGTCGACCGGGCAGTCCATCGACCTGGTGATCGTCGTGCAGGCGGTGATCGTGCTGTTCATCGCCGCGCCCGCGCTCATCCGGGCGATCTTCCGGCTGCGGGCCGCCCGCGGCGGTGTGCGGCAGGACCTCGCGAAGGGGTGGAACGGCTGATGACCACCCCGTCGCAAGCTCCCGCCGAGCAGGTGCCTGAGGAGGCCCTGATCGTCCACCGCGTGGTGGAGCCGCCGTCGGCGCGCCGGCAGCGGCTGGTGACCGGCGCGGTGCTCGTCGTCGTCGGCGCGCTCGTCACGGCGCTGTTCGGGGTGTCGTCGGAGTCCGGCTTCGACGCGGCGTTCAGGCTCAGCTCCCGCACCGACCTGTTCCAGGTGCCCGACTTGGTGCTGCCGGCGCGGCCTACGGCCATCCTGCTCGGCGTCGTGATCATCGCGCTCGGCGGCTGGCAGCTGGTGCGCGGCTTCCCGAAGCGGGCGACGAAGTGGGTGGCACTCGCCGCGGTCTTCGGGTTCGTGCTGTCGTTCCTCTGCTGGGCGGCGACCGGTGACCCGGACGCCAGGCTCGACCTGCTGAGCCTGCTGCAGCAGTCCATCTTCCTCGGCACGCCGCTGCTGCTCGGCGCGATGGCCGGGGTGCTGTGTGAACGGTCCGGCGTCATCAACATCGCCATCGAGGGCCAGATGCTCACCGGTGCGTTCCTCGGCGCGCTGGTGGCGTCGATGGCCCAGAACCTGGGCGCAGGCGTGCTCGCCGCCGTCTTCGGCGGCGGGCTGATGGGTGCACTGCTCGCGGTGTTCTCCATCCGCTACCTGGTGAACCAGATCGTCGTGGGCGTGGTGCTGAACGTCCTCGCGCTCGGGCTCACCGGGTTCGCCTACGACACGTTCATGAAGAACCAGGCGGCGAAGTACAACGAGCCCGGCTTCTTCGGGCAGATAAAGATCCCCCTGCTCGGCGACCTGCCGTTACTCGGGCCGCTGCTGTTCCAGGCGAACGTGATCGTCTACGCCACGTACGTCCTGCTGGTCGTGCTCCAGCTCGCCCTGTTCCGTACCCGGTGGGGCCTGCGTACAAGGGCGGTGGGCGAGCACCCGAAGGCGGCCGACACGGTCGGCATCAACGTGCTGTTCGTGCGCTACCGCAATGTCATCCTCGGCGGCATGGTCGCCGGGCTGGCGGGTGCCTACCTGACCATCGGGACGGTTGGCGCGTTCAGCAAGGACATCTCGTCCGGCAAGGGCTTCATCGCGCTCGCCGCGCTGATCTTCGGCCGCTGGAGCCCGGTGGGCGCGCTTGGTGCCGCGCTGCTGTTCGGGTTCGCGGACGGGCTGCAGACCGTGCTCTCGTACACCCAGACCCCGGTGCCGATCCCGTCGTCGTTCCTCGCCATGCTGCCCTACATCGCTACGCTGCTCGCGGTGGCCGGGTTGGTCGGGCGCGTGCAGGCGCCGGCAGCCGACGGCCAGCCCTACACGAAGGACTGACGGTGACCGACATCGACTGGGCAGCGCTGCGCGCTGCTGCGCGGGAGGCCGCGACGCATGCCTACGTGCCGTACTCGCGGTTCCCTGTGGGCGTGGCCGGGTTGGTGGACGACGGCCGGGTGGTCGTCGGCTGCAACGTGGAGAACGCGTCGTACGGGCTCACCCTGTGCGCCGAGTGCGGCCTGGTGTCGGCGCTGCACGCCGGCGGCGGTGGCCGGCTGGTCGCGGTGGTGTGCGTGGACGGCGCCGGCGAGCTGCTGATGCCGTGCGGGCGTTGCCGGCAGCTGCTGTGGGAGCACGGTGGCGCGGAGCTCGCGCTGGCCACGGCGAGCGGCGTCCGGCCGATGCGCGAGATCCTCCCGGACGCCTTCGACGCCGGCGACCTGGACCGGTGAGTGAGGAGCACGCTTGAACACCATCGACGTGATCAGGGCGAAGCGCGACGGCGGCGAGCTGACCGACCAGCAGATCGACTGGGTCGTCGACGCGTACGTCACCGGCGCGGTGGCCGACGAGCAGATGGCCGCGCTTGCCATGGCCATCCTGCTGCGCGGCATGACGCCGCGGGAGACCGCTAGGTGGACGGACGCGATGATCGCGTCCGGCGACCGGATGGACTGGTCCGGGCTGGCGACGCCGACCACCGACAAGCACTCCACCGGCGGCGTCGGCGACAAGATCACGCTGCCGCTCGCCCCCACGGTCGCCGCGTGCGGCGTCGCCGTGCCGCAGCTGTCCGGGCGCGGCCTCGGGCACACCGGCGGCACGTTGGACAAGCTGGAGTCGATCCCCGGTTGGCGTGCCGGCCTGAGCCAGGACGAGATGCGCGCGCAGCTCGCCGGGCCTGGCGCGTTCGTCGCCGCCGCTGCGGACTTCATCGCGCCGGCCGACCGCAAGCTCTACGCGCTGCGCGACGTGACCGGCACTGTCGAGTCGATCCCGCTGATCGCCAGCTCGATCATGAGCAAGAAGATCGCCGAGGGCACCTCGTCGCTGGTGCTCGACGTGAAGGTGGGCAGCGGCGCGTTCATGCACACCGTCGACGACGCGCGCGAGCTCGCCACCACCATGGTGCAGATCGGCGCCGCCCACCAGGTCGCGACGACCGCGTTGCTGACCGGGATGGACACCCCGCTCGGAGCGGCGGTGGGCAACGCGCTCGAGGTGGCGGAGAGCGTCGAGGTGCTCGCCGGCGGCGGGCCCGCCGACGTGGTGGCGCTGACCGTCGCCTTGGCCAGGGAGATGGTCGCGGGCGGCAACGGCAAGGACCCTGCGGACGCGCTCGCCGACGGTTCCGCGATGGACGTCTGGCGGCAGGTCGTACGCGGCCAGGGCGGTGACCCGGACGCGCCGCTGCCGCAGGCTGCGCAGCGGCTGGACGTGACTGCACCGGCAAGCGGCACGCTGACCTGGCTCGACGCGTACGCCACCGGGCTGGCCGCGTGGCGGCTGGGCGCCGGCCGGGAGCGCAAGGAGGACTCGGTGTCTGCGGTCGCCGGGGTCGTCGTGCACAGGAAGCCGGGGGAGCAGGTGCGTGCCGGCGAGCCGGTGCTCACCCTGCACACCGACGACGCGTCCCGCTTCGACGCCGCCGTCGACGCCGTACGTACGGCGATCGAGATCGACGGCCCCCGCACGCCGCTGCCGCTGCTCGTGGACCGCGTCGGCAGCTAGGGCGTGTCGGTGCCAGCTGCGAAGTGGCAAGCTGGCGGTATGCCGGAACACATCACGAAACCCACCAGGATCCCCGTTCCCGGCGGCAAGATCATCGACGAGTACGTGGGTCGCGCGAGCGTGCCGAGCGAACGGGTGAGCGTCGCGCACATGCATGCCCCGGGCGGCTGGGAGGAACCGTTCCAGGCACCGGAGTTCGACGAGGTGACCGTGGTCATCGACGGGCTGGTGCGGGTCGAGCACGACGGTGGGGTGTTCGACGTGACCGCTGGCCAGGCGGTGCTGTGCCGCGCCGGCGAACGGATCAGGTACAGCACGCCGAGCGTGGAGGGCGCCAGGTACGTCGCCGTGTGCCTGCCGGCGTTCACGCCGGACACCGCACACCGCGAGGACGGCTGACGGTCAGTTCTCGTTCGGCACGAGGATCCACATCGCCAGGTAGATGATGAACTGCGGGCCGGGGAGCAGGCACGACAGTACGAAGATCAGCCGGACGAGGAACGGGGAGACCCCGAACCGGTGTGCGATGGCCGCACAGACACCGGCGATCATCCGGCCGTTCTTCGGGCGTACCAGACGGGCTGCCATGACGGTCGTTCCTCTCTGCGTGGGTCTTTCTCCCCACTCTGCCTGTCATCCGACCCGGTTGCAGGGCGGCGCGGCCGAAACCAGGGCGTACTCGGGGGTGGCTCCGGGTGACCCGGAGGCCGCGTCACGCGGCCAGCTCCGGGCAGCAGTCCGGCAGGTCGGCGGCGGCCGGCTCGCGCTGCGGGAGCACGACCGGTTCAGGGGCCGTGTCGTCCAGCGGGTGGGTCCGCTCGTCGTGCGGCAGCCGGGCGACGAGGATCGCGGCGACCGCGAGCACCGGGGGCACCAGGCCGGCGATGACGAACGTCGCGCCCAGCCCGATCACCATGCTGACCGGACCGGCGACCGCCATCGACATCGGCATGAACGCGAGCGAGACGAAGAAGTCCAGGCTGGAGACCCGTCCCAACAGCTCCGGCGGCACCCGCCGCTGCAGCAGCGTGCCCCAGATGACGATCGGCGCGTTGAAGAGCACGCCGACCACGAACACGGCGACGACGACCAGCCACACGTCGCGGGCCACGCCGACGATCGTGAGCGGCACGCAGGCGACACCCCACATGGCGACCATCACCGTCAGGTAGCGGCGCGGCATCTTCAGTGAACCCATCACCAGCGAGCCGAGCGCACCGCCGACACCGAACGCGCCGAGCACGATCGCGTGGGCGCCGGGCCCGCCGCCCGCGCGGTCCTTCACCACGAACGGCAGCAGCACCTCGATCGGCCCGATCACCAGCAGCACCAACATCGACGCGAACAGCAGGGTGGCGAGCAGCCACGGTGTCCGTGCCATGTACGTGAACCCGTCCCGCAGGTCGCGGACGACGGCCCGCGCGCCGTGGCCCTGCTCGGCGTCGAGGCTCCGCCGCAGCGGCACGTGCCGCATGACCACGAGGCAGCCGATGCCGGCGAGCTCGACGGCGGCGACGACCGCGAGTGCGGCGGCCGGCGACGACGCGGCGATCACCGTGCTGGCCAGCGCTGGCCCGGCGGCCTGCATGACCGTCGGCCGCATGGTCTGCTCGAGTCCGTTCGCGGCCATCAGGTCGCGCTCCGGGAGCACCGCGGGCAGCAGCGCGGAGTACGCCGGGTAGGTGAACCCGTTGCCCACACCGATCACCAGGGCGACGACGACCAGCTGCCACAGCCGCAACGCCCCGGTCAGCGCCAACACGGCGACGACGCCGATCGCGATCGTACGAACGCCGGTCACGGCGAGCAGGATGTGCCTGCCAGGTATCCGGTCGGCGAGCACCCCACCGAACAGACTCGTCGCGATGATCCCAACCGCGGACGCGGTCGCCACGACGGACAGCTGTGGCGCCCCGCCCCCGAGCTGGATGACCTGCCAGACGAGCGCGACCAGCCACACACCAGCGGCGAGCACCGCAAGGGTGACCGACCCGACCAGCAGCCGGTACTGCCGGATGCGCAGCGGCCGCAACGGCCCCCGCAACAACCGCGACGGTGCGATCGTCGTCTCGCTCATGATGCGTCCTTCGGTGGTATGCATGGCTGTCACGCATAGAGACCACCCACCGCCAAGGAACTCATCGCCCCGCCGGCAAGAAGCCACCGACCCCCACAGCGACATGCCGACACCCTCGGTGCGGCCCGGTGGCCGCTGCCCTTGCGGCAGGCCGCACCCGGGCCGCTGCCCTCGCGGCAGGCAGCATCCTGGGCACCGCCCGGCTCGGTGGTCGCTGCCTGCCGACAGGCGACGGGCGGCAGGCCGCAATCCGGCGCCGCGCGGGTATGTCCGCGGCGCCCCCCCCGTCGGCAGTAGAGGACACGGCGAGGTCTCGCGGTCACCATCCGGCAGCCCGCCGCGCGAATGCGTCCGCGGCGACCTCTGTCGGCGGGTGGCTGGGGCACGGTGCGGGTGGCGGTTGTTGTCTGGCGGCCGGCGGCAACAGTGCGCGGCGCGGGTGTGTCCGTGGCGACCTCTGTCGGTGGGTGGCTGGGGCACGGTGCGGCGTGGCGGTTGCTGTCGGGCGGCAGGCGGGCGGCAACGGTGCGCGGCGCGGGTGTGTCCGTGGCGACCTCTGTCGGTGGGTGGCTGGGGCACGGTGCGGCGTGGCGGTTGCTGTCGGCTACAGTGCGCCGCGCGGATGCGCACGCAGCCGACCCCGTCAGCGGCCGCAACGGCCACGCTGTGGCTTGGCGGTTGCTGTCTGGCGGCAACGGGGCGCGGCGCGGGCGACCCTGTCGGCGGGTGGCTAAGGCACGGTGCGGCTTGGTGGTCGCTAGCTGGCGCCGGGCCGCGACCGGGTGCCGCGCGGGTGCGTTGGCGGTGATCGCCGTCGGCTGGCTACCTCGCTGCCGGGTCAGTTGCCGTGGATGCGGTCGAGTAGGCGCTGCTTCGCCTCCTTGGCGTATGCGCGCTTCTTGTCGCTGACCGGTTCCGGCTCCGCTATCCGCGGCACCGTGTCCGAGCGTTCCTGCTGTTGCACGGTGGCCGTGGTGATCGGCTCCGCGGCCAGGTTGCCGTCGGGCCCGCGCAGGCACCGGCCGGCGGAGCCGGACATGCCGAAGAACCCGCCGACGCAGGTGCCGAACTGGGCGTGGCCGAGCTCGTTCGGGTGCATCGACTGCTGCACGATGTTGCTGCCGGCGCCGTTCTGGATCTGGCCGACGTCGATGTCGACGCCTTTTGCCCACTCCTGGCTGTGGTCGATGCCCTCGGCGCAGACCTCCCGGTCGTAGAACGCATGCGACAGGTCGAGGAAGCGTGCGCCGGCGTCCGCGGCTACGCCGCTCAGCGTGCCGGCGAACTGGGAGACGACCCGCGTCCTGGCCCACTGCGCGTCGTCGTCGCGGATCGGGCAGCCCTCGAACGCCTTGGTGAACGTGTACCGGTTCTTCTCGGTGACCGGCGACGGGTACGACTGCAGCACGAGCTGGTAGTCGCCGTCCGCGTAGCCGGCGTCGTTCATCACCGTCCTGATGTCGGCGAGGCTGCGCGCGATGTTCGGTGCGGCCTGCTCCAGCTCGGCGGGCAGCTTGTCCGCCCACTTGTCCTGGCAGCGCTCACCGAGCCGGAAGTACGCCTTGATGCAGTCGAGCACGAGGTCGCTGAACCCGACGTCGTTGCCGCCGATGGACAACACCACCAGCTGCACGTCGTGCGACTTGGCCACCTCGCGCAGCCGTTCGGCCTGCGGCGCCTCGCCGTTCTGCGGCGTGCCGCCGAGCCGGACGTTGTCGGTGGTGGCGCCGGAGCAGGCCAGGTTGATCGACTCGTCCACGTCGATGCCCGTGCTGTGGATCTCGGCGCGGTTGGACCGGTGGCAGAAGTTGCCCTCCTGGTCGGTGCCCTCCTCGTAATCGCCGGCCGCCTCCCCGGAGATGTAGCTGTCACCGAGCGAGACGATCGCCGTCGGCGCTTCCGCGGCATGCGCCGGAAGTGCGAAGAGGCCGGTGAGCAGGAAGGCCGCCCCCGTGGCGGCGGTGAGCTTACGAAGGAACCGAGACATGAGGAGGCATCCTTCCCGGTAGCAGGCACCGTCAGTGATCATCCCGTCACATTGCGACCTAACGCAACCATGATCGACGGTCAGCAGCCACAGCTACCGTCCGTACCGCCTGTCGGCGGGACTGCCGCTCCCTTCAGCTGCCGATCGGGTGCCAGACGGTCTTCGTCTCCAGGAACGCCTTCAGCCGGGTGAGGTCGGGGTCGGCGGGCCAGTCCGGGTCCTGCGCGGGCGGCCGTACGACGCGGGTGAGGGTGTCCGCGGCGGACCGTTCCAGGCCCGCGGCGAGGGTGGCGTCGTCGACGCCGGTGAGGTCGAGCGCCTTGACGTCCGCGTGCGAGGCGAGCCAGGGCGCGACCTCGGCGACCTTGCCGGTGAGCACGTTCACCACGCCGCCTGGCACGTCGCTGGTGGCGAGCACCTCGGTGAGCGTGACGGCCGGCAGCGGCCGGTCCTCGGCGGCGAGGACGACGACCGTGTTGCCGGCGACGATCACCGGCGCGATGACGCTCACCAGGCCGAGCAGGCTGCTCCGCTGCGGTGCGACGACCGCGACGGTGCCGGTCGGCTCCGGCGTGCTGAAGTCGAAGTACGGGCCGGCGACCTGGTTGCTCGAGCCGAGCACGCTGGCGAGCTTGTCCGCCCATCCGGCGTACCAGACCCAGCGGTCGATCGCGTCCGACACCTGCCGGTCCGCGTCCGCCGCGTCGATGCCGTCGGCCGCGGCGACCTGGCCGACGAACTGCTCGCGGCGTTCCTCCAGCAGCTCCGCGACCCGGTAGAGGATCTGGCCGCGGTTGTAACCGGTGCGCCCCCACCAGGCCGGCCACGCCTTGCCGGCGGCGGCGACGGCGTCCCTTGCGTCCTTGCGCGAGGCCAGCGACGCGTTCGCGAGGAACCGGCCGCGCGCGTCGTTGACCACGTACGACCGGCCGGACTCGCTGCGCGGGAACGCGCCCCCGATGAACAGCTTGTACGTCTTGCGCACCTCGAGGCGCGCCGCGTGCTCACTGGGCAAGGTATGCCTCCAGCCCGTGCCGGCCGCCTTCGCGGCCGTATCCGGATTCCTGGTAGCCGCCGAACGGCGACGCGGGGTCGAACTTGTTGAAGGTGTTCGCCCACACCACCCCGGCGCGCAGCTGCTGCGACATCCACAGGATGCGTGAGCCCTTCTCCGTCCACACCCCGGCGGACAGGCCGTACGGGGTGTTGTTCGCCTTCGCCACCGCCTCCGCCGGCGTGCGGAAGGTGAGGACGGACAGCACCGGGCCGAAGATCTCCTCGCGCGCGATGCGGTGCGCCTGGGACACCCCGGTGAAGACGGTGGGCGGGAACCAGTAGCCGTGCTCGGGCAGCTCACACGCCGGCGACCAGGCCTGCGCGCCCTCGCTCTCGCCGACGGCGCTCAGCTGGCGGATCCGCTCAAGCTGCGCCGCGCTGTTGATCGCGCCGATGTCGGTGTTCTTGTCCAGCGGGTCGCCGACGCGCAGCGTGCCCATCCGGTGCTTCAGCCGGTCGAGCACGTCCGCGTACACGTTCTCCTGCACCAGCAGCCGCGATCCGGCACAGCACACGTGCCCCTGGTTGAAGAAGATCCCGTTGACGATGCCCTCCACCGCCTGGTCGATGGCCGCGTCCTCGAACACCACGTTGGCGGCCTTGCCACCGAGCTCCAGGGTGAGCTTCTTGCCGGTGCCCGCCACCGTCTTCGCGATCTCGCGGCCGACCGCCGTCGACCCGGTGAACGCCACCTTGTCGACGCCCGGGTGCGCCACCAGTGCCGCGCCGGTGTCGCCTGCGCCGGTGACGATGTTCACCACGCCGGGCGGCAGCTCGGCCTGCCGGCAGATCTCCGCGAACGCCAGCGCGGTGAGCGGCGTGGTCTCCGCCGGTTTCAGCACCACCGTGTTGCCGCACGCCAGCGCGGGCGCGATCTTCCACGCCAGCATCAGCAGCGGGAAGTTCCACGGGATCACCTGGCCGGCGACGCCCAGCGGTCGCGGGTCCGGGCCGAAGCCCGCGTACGGCAGCTTGTCCGCCCAGCCGGCGTAGGAGAAGAACCAGGCCGCTACGAGCGGGAGGTCGGTGTCTCGCGACTCCCTGATCGGCTTGCCGTTGTCGATGCTCTCCAGTACGGCCAGCTCGCGGGCGCGCTCCTGTACGAGCCGCGCGATCCGGTACAGGTACTTGGCGCGTTCCTTGCCGGGCAGCGCCCGCCAGGTCTGCTCGTAGGCACGCCTGGCGGCCGCCACCGCGCGGTCCACGTCCTCCTGGCCGGCGTCGGTCACCTCGGCGAGCACCTCTTCGGTCGCCGGGTTCAGCGTCTTCGCCGACCTGCCCTCCGCGCCTTCGACGAACTCGCCGTCGATGAACAGGCCGTAGTGGGACGCGATGTCGACGACCGCCGCCGACTCGGGCGCCGGTGCGTATTCGAACGCTGTCATCGGATGACCTCCCCGGGCAGCGCCGTTGCTGCCGGCCGCGGGTAGCGCCGGCGGGCCGTGTCCCCAGGACATCTCACCCGTCGACGATAGCCGCTGCGCCGGTCATCGGGGCTCCCCACGTCAGCCTTGACCATCGGTGAGCGCCCAGATGACCAGCGCTACCACCAGACACGCCGCGACGACCGCCAGGCCGATCCAGTCCCGTCGTTCCATCTTTCCTCCTCAGGTGTTGTTGAAGACGGGGACGTCGCTGACGTCGGCCAGACACCGCGGGCACCGCCACGGATTCCCGTGTGGCCGGCACCGGCCATCGGACCCGTAACGCGCCAGGTCCGGCTCGCCGCCGCGCGGGCCGGGGTCGGCGCGCTGTTCCGGGTCCGCGGGTTGGGGCGGTTCGTCGTCGGATGGGGCCGGGTCGGGTGGCTCGTGGTCGGTGGATGCGTCGCCGGGTGCGTCGTCGGCTGCTGTGGGTTCTCGTTCTTCCATCGCTCGCACCTGCTTTCTGCTCGGGTCGCTCGGGGCGGACTTTGTTGTCGTCGGTGCCCTTTACGATGCCCAGCAAGCAAGTCAGCGAACAGGGTTCTGAACTCTTCAGCCGGATGTGAAGGAAAGGACGGGAAATTGAAGGATGGGAGGAATAACTGAAGGATTTGCCGTCGAGCCGAAGAGCGAGCAGAGGAGCGCGCTCCTGCTGTTCGCGCAACACCTGCGCCGCCTGCGGTTCGCGGCCGACCTGACCCAGGAGGAGTGCGCTGCGCGGCTGAACTATTCGGCGGCGCATTTCAGCAACCTGGAAACCGGTCGGCGAATGCCGCAGGAGGCATTCGTCCGTGCGGCGGAAGAACTCCTCGGCGGACGCGAGATTCTGCTCGGATTGTGGCGGTTGGCGCGTGACCAGGTGATGCCGTCCGGACCGGTCGCCGATTTCTTCGCCGCGGAGGAGGTGGCCAGCTCGATCCACACGTATCAGGCGCACCTGATGCCGGGTCTGCTCCAGCACCCGGCGTACACCAGAGCGGTGATGGCCAGCCACCGCCCGCCGCTGCCAGCCACCGAGGTCGAGGCGCGGGTGGCGTTCCGCACCTCGCGGCAGGAGGTCCTCGCCCGCGACGACCCGCCGTGGTTGTGGGCCGTCATCGACGAGGCCGTGCTGCACCGGGCACTGGGCGGCGTCGAGGTGATGCGCAGCCAGCTCGATCACCTGCTCGGCCTGCTGGCCTCGCACACCATCACCGTGCAGGTCCTGCCGTTCGCCGCGGCGACCAGCCCGGCGATGGGCACCAGCTTCACCCTCCTGTCGATTCCCGGCGACGCCGATCACGTGTACGTGGACACGCTGACCGGTGGGCAGGCACACCGTGCCGACGCGAGCGCCGTCGGCGCGTTCCAGGTGGCGTTCGACTACCTCAGGGAGGCGGCGCTGTCCGCGGCCACGTCCGTAGCACTCATCGAACGACAACGGAAGGAGTTCGCGACATGATTGATTTCAATACCGCTCGTTGGCACAAGGCGACGGCGTCCGATCACCAGGGAGACTGCGTCGAGGTGGCGCGCCTGGGTGACCGCTGCGGCGTGCGCGACAGCAAGAGTCCCGACGCGGCCATGCTGGTCTTCCCGGCCGCCGCGTTCGCGACGTTCACCGCAGCGCTGTGCGCCGGCGAGTTCGACTGACTCCCGGTGCTAGCGCGAGCGCCCGTCCTGGCCACCGCTTCTGCGGTCGTCGGGGCGGGCGTCCGTGCGCACCGATGCCCGCAGTGTGATCGTGCCTGGCGTGCCGTAGCGGCCTTCGCCGATGCTCTTTATGGCGCGGGCATCGGGAACCTTGTGCACGAGCCTCTCGGCCAGGAGCCCGGCGCCGAGACTCGCCACCGGATGTGCGCCGCTTTGCAGGGCAGCTACCGCAGTCGGCGTACCGATCGCAGCGCTCACGCGGCGGAGCGAGTAGCCCATGACACGGGCACGGAAGGCAGGGCTGCGGACCGTGTGGTCGTTGCGCCCGCCCTGCCTCGCGCGGTCGCCGCGCACTCGCTGGACGACGTCCTTGGCGAAAGCCGTGGCTGCACCAGCGATCAGGCCGGCCACGGTGCTGTCGACCGGATGCAGTCCTCGGTACGCGGCGTATGTTGCTGCCGCGGTGCCGACCCAGCCGGACAACCTGCCGCTGGAGCGTCCGCTGCTATAAGCCTGGAACACGGGTCCGGGGCGGCGCTGTTCGGGTTGGGCGTACTGGTCACCAGCTGCTGCTCCGTCTTCAGTCGAAGTGCGCAGCTTCGAAGTGTAGGTGCTGTCGCAGTGGCGGTGGGCCGTTCGCGGGCCGGAGCTCAGTCGACGGTGAAGTAGTCCGCGCCGGCGTAGGCGCCGGTGTGGAGCTTCGCGCGCTGCATCAGCAGGTCGTTCAGCAGGCTGGACGCGCCGAACCGGAACCACCGCGGCGCCAGCCACTGCTCGCCGGCGATCTCGTTGACGGTCACCAGGTAGCGGATGGCGTCCTTCGACGTGCGGATGCCGCCGGCGGGCTTCACGCCGACCTGCCGGCCCGTGGCGGTATAGAAGTCACGCACGGCTTGCAGCATCACCAGCGTCACCGGCAGCGTCGCGGCGGGCTGGACCTTGCCGGTGCTGGTCTTGATGAAGTCGGCGCCGGCCAGCATCGCCAGCCAGGAGGCCCGCCGCACGTTGTCGTACGTCGCGAGCTCGCCGGTCTCGAAGATGACCTTCAGGTGGGTGTCGCCGCAGGCCTGCTTCACGGCGACGATCTCGTCGAACACCCGCTGGTAGTCGCCGGCGAGGAAGGCACCGCGGTCGATGACCATGTCCACCTCGTCGGCGCCGGCGGCGAGGGCCTGCTCCACGTCCGCGAGCTTCACCGGCAGCGCCGTGCGCCCGGAAGGGAACGCGGTCGCGACGCTGGCCACCGCCACGTTGCTGCCGGCGACCGCCTCCTTGGCGACCGACACCAGGTCGGGGTACACGCACACCGCGGCGACCGCGGGCACCTCGGGGTCGCTTGGGTCCGGACGGCGTGCCTTCGCGGCGAGCGACCGCACCTTGCCCGGGGTGTCCTGGCCCTCCAGCGTGGTCAGATCGACCATGGAGATCGCCAGGTCGATCGCGTACGCCTTCGCGGTGGTCTTGATCGACCTGGTCGCCAGCTGCGCGGCGCGTTCCTCGACGCCGACCTGGTCGACGCCGGGCAGGCCGAGCAGGAACTGGCGCAGCGAGGACGCCGACGCGGTGACGCCGGCGAGCGGGTCCGCAGTGGTCGCCATGCCGGCCACTTTACGTCGTCGCGCGGTTCCACAGCACTCATCGCCTGGATCCGGGCGATGAGGCAGAATCACCGCGTGGACAAGAGCGCGCCCCTGGCGGACAAGGTGGACGAGAAGGCCCGGGTCGGATGGGTGTTCGGCTGGGGGTGGATGCTGTTCGCGGCCGTCAACGCCGTCGACATCCTCCGGCACGACTGGACCAGGGGGAGCGCGTACGCGGGCTCGGTGCTGCTGGTGGTCAGCGGCGTCGTCTGGGTGATCGCGCTGCGGCCGCGGCTGCGCGCGGACGCGGACCGGATGCTGCTGCGCAACCCGCTGCGGGACGTGGAGATCCCCTGGGGTGCCGTGGAGGAGATCGAGTCCCGCGACACCATCAGAGTGAGGACGGCACGCAGGCACTACCACTCCTGGGTCGGCCACGTGTCGAACCGGCGCCGTGCCTGGTTCACCAGGTCGCAGGTGCAGGGCCGTGCCGCGGAGCTGACCATGGACCGCACCGGCCGGACGTCCGCGCAGCAGTCCAGCGACAAGGAACACCTCGCCGCCGCCGCCCAGGCGACCACCACCGAGTACCTCGCGCAGCGGCTGACCGGCATGGCCGACCAGTTCGGCCGCAAGTCCGCCGAGGCCGGCCACACCGAGGTGACCGTGAAGTGGTCGTGGCCCGCCGTGGTGGCGCTCGTCGTGCCGACCCTGCTCTTCGTCGCCAGCCTGGTCCTCGGCTAACGGCCTCCGGCCCGCGTCGGGATGGGGAAGCGACAGCCATGCGGCTAGCGGCCTCCGGCCGCGTCAGGGGCCGCGCAGGTGCCGGCGGGCTAGGCCTCCGGTCGGGCGCGAGGGGACGGGAAGACAGGCAGCCGTCAGTGGCTGGCGGTGTCGGGGTGGTGGAACGGCAGGCGGATGTCTGCGGCTACCGGCTTCCGGCCGGTGCCAGGGTGGTCGGGAAGGCCTGGCAGGCGTCAGTGGCTGGTGGCCTCCGGCCGGGGCCGGGGCCGGGGCCGGGGTGGGGAAGAGACACGCATGCGGTAGTGGCTTCCGGCCGGTGCCAGGGTGGTCGGGAAGGCCTGGCAGGCGTCAGCGGCTAGTGGCCTCGGCCCCCGTCATGGGCCGGGAAGCCGCCGGCGGTGGCTAGGTCGTCGGCCAATGCGGTTAGGCGGTCGGCGGCTAGTTTCCTGGCTGCGGCGACGCCGGTGTCCTCGCTTACTGGTACGACGGCTTCCAGGTAGCACTTCAGTTTCGGCTCGGTGCCTGACGGGCGGACGATGATCCTGGCGTCCTCGGCCAGGCGGAAGCGCAGGCCCGGGGTCGCCGGTAGGCCGGTCGAGGTGTCCTCGAGGTTGTCGATCGCCTCTACGGTGAGTCCGGCGAGGGTCTGCGGCGGGTCGGCGGACAGCTGCTTCAGCAGCTCCTCCCGCTCGGCCGGTTGCTGCACCCGCACCGACAGCTGGCTGGTGGCGTGCACGCCGTGCTCCGCGGCGAGGTCGTCGAGCAGGTCGACTAGGTTGCGGCCCTCGGCCGCGAGCGTCGCGGCCAGCTCGCACAGCAGCACGGCTGCGCTGACGCCGTCCTTGTCGGCGACCGCCGCCGGGTCGACGCAGTACCCGATCGCCTCCTCGTACGCGTACCGCACACCGTCGACCCTGGTCAGCCACTTGAAGCCGGTGAGCGTCTCGGCGTACGGCACGCTGTGCGCCGCGGCCATCCGCGACAGCAGCGTCGACGACACGATGGTGGTCGCGAACGTGTCGCGCGGCGGCTCGTCCGGCGCGGCCGACGTCGGCAGGTCGCTGCGGCGGAGCAGGTGCTCGGCCAGCAGCGCGCCGATCTCGTCGCCGGTGAGCTGCTGGTAGCTGCCGTCCCGGCACCGGACGGCGGCCGTGCACCTGTCGGCGTCCGGGTCGTTGGCGATTACCAGCTGCGCGTCGACCTGGTCCGCGGTCGCCAGCGCGAGGTCGAGCACGCCGGGCTCCTCCGGGTTCGGGAAGTCGAGGGTGGGGAACTCGGGGTCAGGCTCGGCCTGTTCCGCGACGACGGTGGGTGGGGCGAACCCGGCGCCGCTGAGCGCCGCGAGCAGCACGTCCTTGCCGACGCCGTGCATCGGCGTGTACGCCACGCTGATCCGGCGCGGCGACTCGTCGGCGACCAGGCCCGCCACCCGCTCCACGTAGTCGTCGACGACGGTGTCGTCGAGGTGGGCCCAGTCGGAGTTCTTCGGCAGGTTGGTGACCTGGGGCACCTTCTCGATCATCGCGGCGATCTCCGCGTCGGCCGGCGGTGCGATCTGCCTGCCGTCGCCGAGGTAGACCTTGTACCCGCTGTCCGCCGCAGGGTTGTGGCTGGCGGTGACCATGACGCCCGCGACCGCCTGCTGGTGGCGGATCGCGTACGCGAGGACGGGGGTGGGCAGCGGGCGCGGCAGCACCACCGGCGTGAGGCCGAGGCCGGCGAGGACGTCGGCGGTGTCGGAAGCGAACGCCTCCGACTTGTACCGCGCGTCGTAGCCGATCACCACGGTGCCGCCCTGCTCGCCTGCCTGCCGCAGGTAACCGGCGAGCCCGGCGGCCGCGCGCTGGACGACGACGCGGTTCATCCGGTTCGGCCCGGCGCCGAGCGCGCCGCGCAGCCCGGCGGTGCCGAAGCTGAGCCCGGTGTCGAAGCGGCTGTGCAGCTCGGTCAGGTCGTCCATGACGATCAGCTCGCGCAGCTCGGCCCTGGTGTCCGGGTCCGGATCGTCGTCGAGCCAGGTGCGCGCGCGGTCGATGAGCGCCTGGTCGGGGTCGGTCTGCTCAGAGGGGGAGATCTGGGTGTTCACAACGCACCACCTCGGCCAACAGCCGGCCCATCCGCGCGGATGCGCGCCTGCCGGTCTGCAGCACGTCGTCATGGTCGAAATCCTCGCCGAGCCCGGTGGCGAGGTTGGTTACCAAGGAGATGCCGAGCACCTCGGCACCGGCTTCTCGTGCCGCGATCGCTTCGAGCGCGGTCGACATGCCGACCAGATCACCGCCCATTCCGCGGAGCATCCTGACCTCCGCGGGGGTCTCGTAGTGCGGCCCGGGCAGCTGCACGTAGACGCCTTCGCCCAGCGACGGGTCGATCTCCCGGCAGACCTCGCGCAACCGCGCCGAGTAGAGGTCGGCGAGGTCGACGAACCGCGGGCCCCGCAGCGGGGACTGCGCGGTCAGGTTGATGTGGTCGCGGACCAGGACGGGCTCGCCCACGAGGAACGTCTCCCGCACCGCGCCGGCCGCGTTGGTGAGCACCACGATCCGGCACCCGGCGGCGACGGCCGTACGTACGTTGTGCACGACCGGGTCGACGCCGTGGCCCTCGTAGAGGTGCGTGCGGCCGACGAAGGCGAGAACCGCCCGGCTGTCCGCACGTACCGCACGGATGGTTCCCGCGTGGCCGGACACCGACTGGCCGACGAAGCCGGGCAGCTCGGTGGCGAGGAACTCCCGCACGGTCTCACCGAGCATGTCCACGGCAGGTCGCCACCCGGAGCCCAAGACGACAGCAACATCGAAGGCGGGAATATCCGTCATTTCGTGCAGACGCTTGGCGGCGGCCCTCGCCGTGGTGTGCGGGTCGGGCCAGTTCTGCTCTCCCATTCTGCAGAGCGTAGTACGGGACCGCGCCAGCTGCGCAAACCCGCACATCAACGGGTAAGCAGACACCGTCAGTCGGACGGGTCCTCCGGAAGGGCGGTGAGGATCTGTTCGCAGGCGTCGTGCAGGTAGGCGTGCATGGTGGCGGACGCCGCCGCCTGGTCGCCGTCCCGCAGCAGCTGCAGGATGTCCGCGTTGCGTTCGACGTACGCGGCGTGGAAGGCGTGCGGGTCGGCCATCACGTGGAAAGCCAGCCGCAGCTGGGCGAACAGGGAGGTGATGAACGCGTCCAGCCGGCTGCTGCCGGCGAGCGCCATCACCGCCTGGTGGAACGCCAGGTCGGCGCTGCCCATCGCGGTGCCCTCGCCGGCGTCGCGGGCCCGCCTGGCCTCGGCCACCGCGGTGTCCAGCGTGGCGAGCTGCGCCTCGCTCGGCCCGTCGGCCGAGCGCAACGCCGCGCACTCGAGGAACGTACGGGTCGCGTAGATGTCGACGATGTCGGCGCGGTCGAGCTGGCAGACGAACACGCCGCGGTTGACCTTATGCTCGAGCAGCTGCTCGCCGGCGAGCAGACGGAACGCTTCCCGCAGCGTATTGCGGGAGAGCTGGAGGGCGTCGGCGACCACCTGTTCCGGCACCTGGGTGCCCGGCGGCAGGTGGCCGTCCGCGATGAGGGCGCGGAGTGCCGCCGCCGCCCGGTCCGCGGTGCTCGCGGGGCCGTGGGCGGTGGCGCGGGACCGGAGCTCGGCGACCCAACCGGCTACGTTCGGTGACATCTCGTCCGCTCTCTGGTTACTTCATCCCGGGAGGGTCCTTGGCGTCGGCGAGTGATTGTTGAACAAATCAACGATCATTCTGCCGTGCAGGACTTGAGAGGACGGTACCGTCGTGGCGACCACCACGCAGGTTTCCGACCGGG
This sequence comes from Streptosporangiales bacterium, assembly GCA_009379825.1. Lineage (NCBI taxonomy): Bacteria > Bacillati > Actinomycetota > Actinomycetes > Streptosporangiales > Streptosporangiales bacterium. Next base: position 30,374 of record WHTA01000012.1, on the reverse strand, counting down.
AGAAGCGCCGGGTTTTCTTCGCCGCCACCCTGGGCGCGTCCGTGGAGTGGTTCGACTACGCGATCTACGGCGTGCTCGCACCGGTCATCGCGACCAGGCTCTTCCCCGAAGGTGACGAGGTCGCCGCGCTGCTGTCGACGTTCGCCATCTTCGCGGTGTCGTTCCTCGTCCGGCCGCTCGGCGCGATGTACTTCGGCAGCCTCGGCGACCGGGTCGGGCGGGCGCGCACAGCGGCGGTCGTGGTGACGCTCATGACCGTCGCCACCGGCCTGATCGGGCTGCAGCCGACCTACCAGGCCGTCGGCGTGGCCGCGCCGCTGCTGCTCGTGCTGCGGCTGGTGCAGGGGTTCTCCGCCGGCGGCGAGATGGGCGTGGGCTCGATGATCCACGAGTTCATGGGCGCCAAGCGGCGCGGCTTCATCTTCGGTCTGCACAACGTGTCGTCGTACGTCTCCAGCCTCAGCGCGCTCGGCCTCGCCGCGCTCGTCACGCAGTCGCGTTCCCGCTGGGCGTGACCGGCCTCTACCTGCGGCTGCGGATCGCCGAGTCGCCGATCTTCCAGCAGCTGAAGGAGCACGGCGGGATCGACCGCACAGCGCCGGCGGCTGATCACGTTCATCGGGCTGATCATGATCAACTCGGTGGCGTTCTACGTGCTGAACACGTACCTGCCCACCTACCTGTCCGAGACCGCGGGCGTCGAGCGGGTGACCGCGCTGTGGGTGTCCGCGCTCATCTCGCTGACGATGATCTGCATCCAGCCGTTGTACGGCCTGCTCGCCGACCGGATCGGGCGGCGGCCGGTGCTGCTGTTCGCGGTGGGCGGGCTGTTCGTCACCAGCCTGCCGGCGTTCTTCATCGCCAGCAGCGGCAGCTTCGGGTCCATCTACCTAGGCGAGCTGCTGTTCGTGCTGGCGGCGGCGCCGACCAGCGCGTTGTCCGCCTGCCTCGGCATGGAGCTGTTCCCGCCGAGGGTGCGGTACAGCGGGCCGACCATGGGCTACAACATCGCGTACGCGATCTTCGGCGGCACGGCGCCGTACGTGGCGATCTGGCTGGTCGACGCCACCGGCAGCAAGCTCGCGCCGCCGTTCTACATCATGGGCATCGCCGTGGTCTCCTTTCTCATCCTGGTCACCACGCTGCCCGAGACCGCGCCGCGCGTGCGCGAGGCGCGGTCGCTACCCCCGGAGCTCGAGGAGGTGTGATGGACCCGTCGACCGTCCCCCTCGACGAGGGCAGGGCCGTAGATCTGGTATCGCGGAGTTCGACAGCAGGACCGAGACGCCGCAGGAGAGCGCCGTCGTCGCGTGGCTGGTCAACGAGCTCGCCGCGCTCGGCCTGGACGCCAGGCAGCAGCCGGTCGGTCCAGGCCGCGCGAACGCGATCGGCGTCTGGCGGGGGACCGGCGGCGGCCCGTCGCTGATGTTCAACGGGCACGTCGACACCAACCCGGTCACCGAGGGCTGGACCGTCGACCCGTGGGGCGGCCTGGTCAGCGGCGGGTTCGTCTACGGCATCGGCGTCTCGAACATGAAGGCCGGCTGCGCGTCGTACCTGGAGGCCGTACGTACGCTGCTCGCCGCAGGCGCGCGGCCAGACGGCGACGTCACGCTCACCTTCGTGGTGGGCGAGCTGCAGAACGGCGTCGGCACCCGGGCGCTGGTCGAGGAGGGTTACCGGGCTGACTGGTTCGTCAACTGCGAGCCCACCGACCTCGCCGCGCTCACCACCCACGCCGGTGCGCTCGCGTTCGAGGTGGAGCTGGTGGGCGACACCCGGCACATGTCCAAGCGGGAGGAGGCCGCGGACGCCCTCGCCGCGGCCACCGTCCTCGCGCCGCGGATCAACGAGATGGCGCTGTCCGGTGCGGCGGACGAGGACGCGCGGCGTACGAACCGCGCGCACGTCGGCGTCGTGCGGGCGGGACTCGGCCGGGAGCTGCTCGACACCCGGCCGCCGCAGGTCGCCGACTGCGCGCGGCTGCTCGGCTCGCTGCGCTACGGGCCCGGCCAGACGCCGGCGTCCGCGCTGGCCGACCTGCGCCAGCTGGTGACCGAGGTGTGTGCGGGGCTGCCCGGCATCACCGGCAGCGTGCGCCGTACCGACGACGTCGGCGGCGCGGTCATGGACGAGCCGTTCGCCGTCCGCCGGACAGCCAGGTGGTCGCCGCGGTCAATGACGCGTACCGGCAGGTGCGCGGTGAGCCGCAGCCGACCGGCGCGATCCGGCCGTACTGCTTCTACGGCAGCGACGCGTCGCTGTTGCAGCACCACGCCGGCATGCCCGGCGTGGTGTGCGGACCTGGCGGGAAGTACAACACCATGCCGGACGAGCGGGTGGCCGTGACCGACTACCTGGAAATGGTCCGCATCCACATGCTGACCATCGGCCGGCTCTGCGGCCTGACCGGCTGAGAATCAGCGGCAGGGCCGTGCGCGGAGCGCGGCGACGTAGTCGTCGGGGGCGCCGGCGCTGGCTGCGGCGTCGGCGATGATGTCCACGTACCGGCGGGACGGTAGGCCGCCCTCGTAGCCGTCGAGCACGTGGATCCAGGCGAGCGCCTGGCCGTCCAGGGTGTCCACCCGCACCCGGATCCGCTTGTACAGGCCGAGCTCGCTGCCCTCCCAGCGGTCCAGCCTGGCCTCGTCGGCCGGCGACAGGTCGTACAGCATGACGAAGACCTGGCTCGCGTCGTCCTCGACGACCGTGGCGAGCGCACCGTCGAAGCTACGGTCCTCGCCGCCGAAGCCGAGCCGCCAGCCGGTGAGCCAGCCGGTGCCGCGCGCGGGGGAGTGCGGTGCGCGCTGCAGCATCTGCTTCGGGTCGAGGTTGCTTCCGTAGGCTGCGTAGACGGTCAACGGAGGGCCTCCGGGACGCGGGGCACGGCGGACGGCGGCAACGGGGAGAGCGGACAGTGTCGGGGCATGGCGGCACCAGGGTACGACCTCGGGCCAGGCAGATGCGGGAGAATGCGCCCGTGACACGCAGAACGGTCGACGGACGAGGGGGCGCACGGTGCCGAAGGTAGCGATCGTCGGAGGTGGCCCTGGCGGCTACGAGGCGGCGCTCGTCGCGGCGCAGCTCGGCGCCGAGGTCACGCTGGTCGAACGCGACGGCGCCGGCGGCGCGTGCGTGCTCAACGACTGCGTGCCGTCGAAGACGCTGATCGCCACGGCGGAGACCGCGCACGGGCTGGAGCAGGCCGCCGGCCTTGGCCTGCAGCTCACCGACCACGAAGGCGACCCCACCAGCGCGCTGAGCGTCGACATCGGACAGGTGAACCGCCGGGTGCAGGACCTGGCCGCCGCCCAGTCGGCCGACATCGGCAAGCGGCTGGCGGCCGCGGGGGTGAACCTGGTCGACGGCGTCGGGCGGCTGGCCGACAACGGCCGGGTAGTGGTCGACGACGCCGAGATCGCGGCCGACGTGGTGCTGCTCTCCGTCGGCGCGCAGCCGCGGACGCTGCCCGGCACGGAGGTGGACGGCGAGCGCATCCTCACCTGGCGCCAGGTGTACGACCTGGACGAGCTGCCCGAGCACCTCGTCGTGGTCGGCTCCGGCGTGACGGGGGCGGAGTTCGCCAGCGGCTACCTCGGCCTCGGCTCGGCGGTCACGCTGGTGTCCAGCCGCGACCGGGTGCTGCCGCACGAGGACCCGGACGCAGCCGCCGTACTGGAAGGCGTGTTCGCCAGGCGCGGGATGAACGTCGTGAGCAAGGCCCGCGCGGAACGGGTCGAACGTACCCGCGACGGCGTCGTCGTACGGCTGGTGGACGGCCGGGTCGTCGAGGGCTCGCACTGCCTGCTCGCCGTCGGTTCGGTGCCTGCCACCGAGGGGATCGGCCTGGCGGAGTCGGGCGTACGGCTGACCGACGGCGGCCTGATCGAGGTCGACCGGGTGTCGCGTACGTCGCTGCCCGGGGTCTACGCGGCCGGCGACTGCACCGGCGTGCTCATGCTGGCGTCGGTCGCCGCGATGCAGGGCCGGATCGCCATGTGGCACGCGCTGGGTGAGGCGGTGGCGCCGCTACGGCTGTCCACCGTCGCGGCGAACGTGTTCACCGACCCGGAGATCGCGAGCGTCGGCGTCACCCAGGCGATGGTCGACTCAGGCGCGGTCGACGCGCAGCAGGTGATGCTGCCGCTGGCCACCAACCCGCGCGCGAAGATGCAGGGCATCCGCGAGGGCTTCGTGAAGCTGTTCTGCCGGTCGGGCACCGGCACCGTGCTCGGCGGCGTCATCGCCGCGCCGCGGGCGAGCGAGCTGGTGCTGACCATGTCGATCGCCGTGCAGTTCGGCCTGACCGTCGGGCAGATCGCGCACACGTTCTCCGTCTACCCGTCGCTGACCGGCAGCGTCACGGAGGCCGCCCGCCAGCTGATGACCCCGCTGGACTGACGCCGGCTACCTGGTCGGCTGGTCCGGCGGCGCTAGGCCGTGCTGGCGGAGCTTACGGTCGCGGATCGGGCCGGCGTAGAGCACCATCACGAACATGCTGCTCACCCACAGCAGGACGCCGGCGAGGATGCGCAACACCCACGGCCCTGGCAGCAGCAGGAACAGCAGGCAGAACGGCACGAGCACCAGCATGTGGCGGCCGACCAGCCGCCACCGCCAGTCCGCGTCGGTGAGGTCGTGCCGCACCCAGTCCGCGTACCTCGGCGTCAACCGCACGCCGAGTGTGTAGAGGAGCTTCCGGAACAGGTTGGGGTCACCTGGCAGCCGCGGCATGCCTCGAGGCTACGGTCAGAAGTCGCCGCCGCCGAAGCCGCCGAAGTCGCCGCCGCCGAAGCCGCCGAAGTCGCCGCCGCCGAAGCCGCCGGAGTCGCCGCCGCCGAAGCCGCCGGAGTCGCCGCCGCCGAAGCCGCCGGAGTCGCCGCCGCCGAAGTCCCCGAAGCCGCCCCAGCCGCCGGCGAGCACCGAGCCGAGCAGCATGCCGGTCAGCAAGCCGTCGACGCCGTACGCCCCGTAGTACCCGCCGTACCACGGGGCGTACGCCGGGCCGCCCTCCCAGTAGGGCCGGCGTACGCCGTCGACCATGACGTGCCTGGCGGCGGGCTCGTGGCCGTGGTCCATGATGCTGGCGTCCGCGGCGCACACCGGGACGTCGCGCACCGAGCCGCCCGGCGGGGTCCACGGCCGGTCGGCGGCCGAAGGGCCGTGCTGCGGGTTGAAGAAGCACGGCGCCCGGCGGGCCGGCACCGGTTCGCCGGTCAGCCTGGCCCGCACGCAGGTCATCTCGTACCTGCCGTCGTCGAGGGCCTCGGTCACCCTGCGCAGGTCGTCCGGCCGCCGGGCGGCGACCAGCGCGTCCTTGGACCTGTCGTACGCGTCGAGCGCGTTCTCGTAGTTGGTACGTGCAGCCGGGTCGAGGTCCGCGCCCTGGACGTCCAGGTCGAGCTCCGCGATGTCCTCGCCGAGCTTGGTCACGTCCTCTTCCGCGGTGTCGTGCACGGCCGCGAACTGCTCGGCCTCCCGCTGCTGCCGCTTCCGGCGCGACGAGACGGCCACCAGGCCACCGGCGAACGCGATCAGCAGCAGCAGGCCGAGGCCCACCAGCATGACCGAGCCGACGCCCGCACCCGAGTCCTGCTGGTCGTTCTGCTCCGCCGAGGCGGCCGCCTCGGCGACCTTGTCGATCAGCAACGAAGCGATGCTCTGCGGGTCACCGTCCCCCTCGTTCATGGCGGACTCGGTGAGCGCGTCGATCCTGTCCGGCACCTCGGTGGAGTACGAGTGGATGGTGTTCTCGCCGAGCGTGATGTACGTACCAGGGCCGCCGTGCTTCTCCGCCAGCCGCTGCACCAGCTTCTTGCCGCCGTTATCCACCTCGTCCTGCGGGAGCACGGCGACGAAGATCGGCGTGCCGGTGGCGTCGTCCTGGACCTGGGCGGTGAGCCCCTCGACGTCGTCGGCGGACAGGACCCCCGCCGAGGGGTCCTGGTAGACCGGCTTGCCGGCGTCCCAGGCGGCCGTGATCTTGCCGATGTCGGTCGCGGCGTCGGCCGGTTGCGCCTGCGCCGTGGCGATGCCGGTCGCAGCCGCGAGCGCCAGCAGGAACGCCACGAGCGAAATGGCGGTCGTTCGCGTCAGAGCACGCATCGGCTCGGTTCTCCTCATGACATCGACGCCGGGGGGAGCGCCGTCCAAGACAGCCAATTGCTTCTCCCAATCTCTCACGCCCGACCACGGTCTGCGCGTGATCATCAGCCAAGATCAGGTTGAGTGGGCACTCTAGTAGAGGGTGCCCGTCCTTCTGGGTACGAACGGCGGCGGGTCGGGGTTCCCGGTCACGTGGCGCAGGTCACCCGTGGCTCAGCGTGGTCGCGTCAGTCGACGATCTCGCAGATCAGCCCGCCGTTGCTGACGGTGGCGCCGACGGTCGCGTCCAGCCCCCTGACGGTGCCGCTGCGGTGCGCAGACAGCGGCTGCTCCATCTTCATCGCCTCGAGCACGACGACCGGGTCGCCGGCCGCCACCTGCTGGCCGTCCTCGACGAGGACCTGCACGATCGTGCCCTGCATCGGGCTGGTCAGCGAGTTGCCGGTCGCGGCACCGCCGGCGTTCTTCTTACCGGACCTGCGGCGGCGCGGCTGCGGCGCCTGGCCCGCGCCGGTGCCGCCGGCGGGCAGGCTCACCTCGAGCCGGCGACCGGCCACCTCGACGACGATCAGCTCCCGCTCCTCGGCCTCGGCCTCGGCCTCGGCCTCGGCGTCGGCGGTGCCCGCGTACGGCGGGATGTGGTTCTCGAACTCGGTCTCGATCCACCTGGTGTGGACCCGGAACGGCTCGTCGGTGAACGCCGGGTCGGCGAGCACCGAGCGGTGGAACGGCAACACCGTGGGCATGCCGTCGACGCGGAACTCCGCCAGCGCGCGCCGGCTGCGCGCGAGCGCCTGCCGGCGGTCGGCTCCGGTGACGATCAGCTTGGCGAGCATCGAGTCGTACATCTGCGGCACCACGGTGCCGAGCTGGACGCCGGCGTCGAGGCGTACGCCGGGGCCGGACGGCGGCTGCCACCCGGTCACCGTGCCGGGAGCGGGCAGGAAGTTCGCGCCGGCGTCCTCGGCGTTGATCCTGAACTCGATGGCGTGGCCGCGGATCGGCGGGTCGTCGTAGCCGAGCGGCTCGCCGTCGGCGATGCGCAGCTGCTCGCGCACCAGGTCGATGCCGGTGACCTCCTCGGACACCGGGTGCTCGACCTGCAGCCTGGTGTTGACCTCGAGGAACGAGATGGTGCCGTCCTCGCCGACGAGGAACTCGCAGGTGCCCGCGCCGACGTAGCCCGCCGCCCGCATGATCGCCTTGCTGGACTCGTACAGGGTGGCGACCTGCTCGTCGGTGAGGAACGGCGCGGGTGCCTCCTCGACCAGCTTCTGGTGCCGCCGCTGCAGTGAGCAGTCGCGGGTCGACACCACCACAACGTTGCCGTGGCTATCGGCCAGGCACTGCGTCTCGACGTGCCTGGGCCTGGCGAGATAGCGCTCCACGAAGCACTCGCCGCGGCCGAACGCCGCGACCGCCTCACGTACGGCGGAGTCGTACTGGTTCGTGACGTCGTCGAGCTCGTACGCGACCCGCAGCCCGCGGCCACCGCCGCCGAACGCCGCCTTGATGGCGATCGGCAGGCCGTGCTCGCGGGCGAACGCCGTGACCTCGTCGGCGCTGCCGACCGGGTCCTTCGTGCCGGCAACCAGCGGCGCGCCGACCTGGGCGGCGATGTGCCTGGCGGCGACCTTGTCGCCGAGCGACCTGATCGCCTCAGGCGGCGGGCCGATCCAGGTGAGCCCGGCGTCCAGGACGGCCTGCGCGAACTCGGAGTTCTCGGCGAGGAAGCCGTAGCCGGGGTGCACCGCGTCCGCCTCGGCGCGCTTGGCGACGTCGAGGATCTTCGCGATGTCGAGGTAGCTCTCCGCGGGGGTGCTGCCGCCGAGCGCGAACGCCTCGCCCGCCGCCGTCACGTGGACTGCGCCGCGGTCCGGTTCCGAGTACACCGCCACGCTGGCCAGCCCGGCGTCGGTGCACGCCCTGGCCACCCGGACGGCGATCTCACCCCGGTTCGCGATCAGCACCTTCCGCACGCGGTCTCCCTCCGCCCAGTGATCCCCGCCGGTTCGCAGTGTAGGGCGTGCGCGGTCGCGTCCGTCCCGGTTGCGTGACGGATGCCACGCCTAGCCGGCGTTGTCGGCGATGTCGCGCAGCGCTGCGAGGTGGCGCTCGTACGCCTCCCGTCCCTTCGCCGTGAGGCTGAGCCAGGTGCGGGGGCGCTTGCCCACGTAGCCCTTCTTCACCTTCACGTAGCCGGCCGTCTCGAGGGCCGTCACGTGCTTGGACAGCACGGAGTCGCTGACCTCCACGGTGTCGCGTACGTGCCGGAACTCCGCGTTGTCGAGGCCGGCGAGCGTCGCGGCGACGGAGAACCGCACGGGCGAGTGGATGACATCGTCGATACGGTGCCGCGGGTGCGTGCCCGAGGTCATGCCCGACCCCTGCGGTGGGTCACGTACGCGCCGACGAACGCCGGGATGGCCATGGCGACGCCGCCGCCGACGAACCACGGCCAGCTGCCGGCGAACACGCTGGTGCCCAGCCCGATGGTGATGGCCCATGCGGCCGCCCAGGTGCCGATGACCGCGCCGTGGAGCGACCCGAACCCGCGGATGGCGGTGCGCTGCCGCATCGACCAGACCGACAGGCCGATGATGATGACCAGCCAGATCGGCATGGTGACCGCGGTGGCCAACCGCGGGTCGACGAACCCGAACGTGCTCGCCAGCCCGAACGACGCGATGCCGTAGATGACCAGATACCGCGCATACCAGCGAGCCGCCGTAGACCGGGACGTGCTCCCCAACCGGTCGGCGCGGGCCAGCTCCTTGCGTGCCTGAGTGCTCTCCATGTCCGCCATCTTGGCAAGTATTTTCCAATGTGTCAAATACTTGCCAGCGGGCGGGTCAGGCCGGGGTGGGGCTGCGCCAGAGGTCGGGGACGGTGTAGCCGTGCGCGGCCAGGAGGTGGCGGAAGGTGGGCAGGGAGAGGCCCACCACGTTCGACCAGTCGCCGTCGATGGCTTCGACGAAGGGGCCGCCCAGGCCGTCGAGGGTGAAGCCCCCGGCCACTCGGGTGGGTTCGCCGGTGGCTACGTAGGCGTCGATCTCGTCGTCGGTGAGGTCCGCGAACCGCACGGTGGTAGACGCGGCGGCGGCCTGCTGCCGGCCGGTGGCCGTGTCCACGACGCAGTGGCCGGTGACGAGGGTGCCGCTGCGGCCACGCATGGTGCGCCGCGCCGCGCCGCGTCGGCGGCGTCGCCCGGTTTGCCCAGGATCTCGCCGGCGAAGTCGAGCACCGAGTCGCAGCCGACGACCAAGGCGGGTGACTCGGCGTAGCGGGCAGCGACCGCCGTCGCCTTCGCCTGTGCCAGCATTGCGGCCAGCTCGGCGGCTGTCGCCGCCGCGTACGCCGATTCGTCCACGTCAGAGACGGTCACCTCGACGGCGAACCCCGCGTTACGCAACAGCACCAACCGTGCTGGCGACGCAGAGGCGAGTACGAGCAGTGGTGTGTATGTATCCACTACGACCGGTGTGACCAAATCGTTGCTCTCCGTCCAACCTCGTTCCAGTTACCAGTCCATAGCTGGCAGTCTGCCGGTGTCCCTGCGGGGGATGCCGAGGCTAGGGGGAGGTCCCAGGTGGCCGGACGCCACTCAGCGCCGAAGAACGGGCGCGGACGCAGACCTCTGTTCGTCGTCCTCGGTGTCGTGACTGTACTCGTCCTCGTCGGCGGCGGCACCGCCTGGGCGTTCGGCCGGGCGCTGCTGCCAGGCGGCGACAAGCAGGCTGCCGCGACCTCTTCGCCCACCCCCAAGCCGGTGCCCGCGTCGGTGCTCGACTGCAAGGAGTCGGTGCAGGCCGGCGACCTGGCCGTCGCCAAGGCGTACCAGTCGTACCGCGACTGGTACCGGCACGTGAAGGCGCAGTGGGACCTCGACAAGGGCAAGATCACCCTCGACAAGGCGTACGAGATCTGGGACGAGACGCACGCCAGGGGCAGCTCGGACATGAACGCGTTCGACGCCCAGCGCATCGTCTACGAGCGCCAGGAGGGCGCCTGCGGCAAGGTGCCAGACTCCGTGCCTGACAAGTACGACAGTGCGGTCGGCAGCTGCCAGAAACGCGCGAAGGCGATCAGCACCACCATGGAGGCCGGCATCCAGGTCGGCAACGACTGGATGAAGCACGTGCTGGCCGAGCGCAACAAGGACAACATCCCCTCGTACGACTACCACCGGATGTGGGTGAAGGCCGTCAAGAAGGCGCCGAAGGCCTTGGGCAAGTTCGAGGGCGCACACGGCAAGTACAAGATGGCGCCGGAGTGCAAGCTGCCGAAGGCCGAGTGACGCACCGACCTCAGCGCGGCCGGCGGTAGCGCCGCCAGGCGTCGCGGCCGTGCGGCAGCGGTCGGCGCAGTGCGTTCGCCCGGTCCGCCCAGGCCGACACCCGTGGCTGCGCCGGCGTCCCCGCCGCCTGCCGGGCCGACCGCACGCGTAGCGCGGCCACCAGCGCCGCGACCTCGTCCGGGGTGGGGTCGCCGCGCACGATCCGCAGCACCGGCCGCTCGCCGGCGGCGTCCTGACGGTCGCTCATCGGGTCGGTACCTCTCGCGGGTCGGCGGTCACAGCGGGATGTTGCCGTGCTTGCGCGGCGGCGCGTCGACGCGCTTCGTGCGCAGCGCACGCAGCGCCCGCACCACCTGCGCGCGGGTTTCCGCCGGCTGGATCACGGCGTCCAGGTACCCGCGTTCTGCGGCGACGTACGGGTTGGCGAGGGTGTCCTCGTAATCCGTGATCAGCTCCTGCCGCAGCGCCTCGACGTCGCCGCCCTCCTGCGCCGCCTGCCCGAGCCGGCCGCGGTACAGGATGTTCACCGCGCCCTGCGCGCCCATCACCGCGACCTGTGCGGTCGGCCAGGCCAGGTTGACGTCCGCGCCGAGGTGCTTGGAGCCCATCACGTCGTACGCCCCGCCGTACGCCTTCCTGGTGATCACCGTCACCTTCGGCACGGTCGCCTCGGCGTACGCGTACAGCAGCTTCGCGCCGCGGCGGATGATGCCGCCCCACTCCTGGTCGGTGCCTGGCAGGAAGCCGGGCACGTCCACGAAGGTGAGCACGGGGATGTTGAACGCGTCGCAGGTGCGCACGAAGCGCGCGGCCTTCTCGCTGGCGTCGATGTCCAGGGTGCCGGCCAGCTGCATCGGCTGGTTCGCGACGACGCCGACGCTCTGCCCGTCCACCCGGCCGAAGCCCACCACGATGTTCGGCGCGAACAGCGCCTGCACCTCGAGGAACTCGCCGTCGTCCACCACGTGCTCGATGACCGTGTGCATGTCGTACGGCTGGCTGGCCGAGTCTGGCACCAGTGTGTTCAGCTCGGTGTCCTCGGCGGTCACCTCGAGCGGCGCGTCCGCGGGGTAGCTCGGCGCGTCGTCCATGTTGTTGCTCGGCAGGTACGCGAGCAGCGCCTGCACGTACTCCACCGCGTCGTCCTCGTCGCTGGCCAGGTAGTGCGCGTTGCCGCTTCGCTCGTTGTGGGTACGCGCGCCGCCGAGCTCCTCGAAGCCGACGTCCTCGCCGGTGACGGTCTTGATAACGTCGGGCCCGGTGATGAACATGTGCGACGTCTGGTCGACCATCACGGTGAAGTCGGTGATCGCCGGCGAGTACACCGCACCCCCGGCGCACGGCCCCATCACCAGCGAGATCTGCGGTACGACGCCGCTGGCCTTGACGTTGCGGTAGAAGATGTCGCCGTACAGGCCGAGGCTGACCACGCCCTCCTGGATGCGGGCGCCGCCTGAGTCGTTGATGCCGATCATCGGGCAGCCGGTCTTCAGCGCGTGCTCCATGACCTTGACGATCTTCTCGCCGAACACCTCGCCGAGGCTGCCGCCGAAGACGGTGAAGTCCTGCGCGAACACCGCCACCGGGCGGCCGTCGACCGTGCCGTAGCCGGTCACCACGCCGTCCCCGTACGGCCGGTTCTGCTGCTGGCCGAAGTTCGTGGACCGGTGCCTGGCCAGCTCGTCCAGCTCGAAGAACGAGCCCTCGTCGAGCAGCATGGCGATGCGCTCGCGCGCGGTCTTCTTGCCCTTCGCGTGCTGCTTCTCCACCGCGCGCGCCGACCCGGCGTGCACGGCCTCCTCGTGCCGCCGTTCGAGGTCGGCGAGCTTGCCGGCCGAGGTGTGGACGTCGAGGTCACCGGCGTCTGGTCGTTCCGTGGTGCCGGGGCTCGGTGCCTCCGGATGCGGTTCCGCCATGCCGGTCAGCCTAGTAGTGCCACGACCGCGATCCGGGTGACGTCGGCCACTTCCCCGGTACTGCCGAAAGTCGTACGCGGCACCCGACGGTCGGCGGATGTGCGCGGCCCGCCGCCGTACCTAGATTGCTGAGCATGCGAATCCTCGTCGCCGGCCTGGTCGCCGGCCTCACCCTCTGCGCCGCGCCAGCCGCCGCGGCGAGCACGACGCCGCGGCTGGCGCTGCCCGAGCCCATCGGCCGGCACTCGGTCGGCGCCACCGCGTTCCACCTCGTCGACGAGGCGCGCACGGACCCCTGGCGGCCGGTGTCAGGGAACCGGGAGCTGATGGTCACCATGTGGTACCCGACAGCCGTGCCGCACGGTGCGTCCGTCGAGTACGTGACCGCGGCGGAGTCCGAGGCGTTCCTCGACTTCCAGCGTGACCAGGGTTCGCCCATCCCGGAGGACCTGCCGGACGACGTGCTGACCGGCACCCGCACGCACGCCACCGCGGGCGTACCGCCGCTGCCCAGGCCAGGTGGACGTCCGCTGGTGCTGCTCTCGCCCGGGTTCACGCTGCCGCGCGCCACCCTCACCGGCCTCGCCACCGGCCTCGCCAGCCGGGGCTACCTGGTGGCCGCAGTCGACCACGCGTACGAGTCGTCGGGCACCTCGTTCCCCAGCGGGCTGAAGACCTGCGTCGCCTGCGAGGTGGGCGAGGCGACCGCGGTCCCGCCGGTGCGGGCCGCGGACATGTCATTGGTGCTCGACCGGCTCACCCGTAACCGGTTGGTCGACGCCGACCGGGTCGCCATGGTCGGGCACTCGATCGGCGGTGCCTCCGCCGCGACGGCGCTCGCCGCGGACGACCGGATCGACGCTGGCGTGAACCTCGACGGCACGTTCTTCGACCCGCTGCCGGCGGCCGGTCTGCGCAAGCCGTTCCTCATGCTTGGCACCCAGCGGCACCGTCCCGGCGGCGACGACGAGAGCTGGGACACTGCCTGGGCCCGGCTGCACGGTGCGAAGTACTGGTTCACGGTCGAGGACACCGGGCACCTGTCGTTCACCGACACCGCGGTGCTCGCCGACCAGATGGGGCTGACCGACCCGGCGGCGCCGCTGCCGGGTACGCGGACCACGGCGATCACCCGTGCGTACGTCGGGGCGTTCCTCGACCGCCACCTGCGCGGCGCCGGCGGCTCGCTGCTCGACGGGCCGAGCGAGCGCTTCCCCGAGGTGCACCCGCAGCCCTGACCGAGGGTGGCCCGCTCGTTAGGCTGCAGCACGTGTCGGACCCCGCGGAGGATGTGCAGCGCCCCAGCGACGTGCGTGACGCGGCGCGGCTGGAGATGCCGGAGGCCATGCGCCGCGACGTACGGCTGCTCGGCGACACGCTCGGGCGTGTGATCAGCGAGCAGGGTGGCGCCGACCTGCTCGACGACGTCGAGCGGCTGCGCCGCGCGGTGATCGCCGCACACTCCGACCCGGCCGCCGAACGGGAGGCCAGGCGGCTGGTGGAGTCGTGGCCGATCTCCCGCGCGGAGCAGGTCGCGAGCGCGTTCACCTGCTACTTCCACCTGGCCAACCTCGCCGAGGAGCACCAGCGCGCCCGCACCATCGCGGAACGCGACCGGTCCGGCGAGCCGGTGCCGGAGTCGCTGGCCGCCACGGTCACGACGCTGCAGCAGCAGTACGACGGCGAGCGCGTCGCGGCGCTGCTCGGTGACCTGTGGTTCCACCCGGTGCTCACCGCGCACCCGACCGAGGCGCGGCGACGGGCCGTGGTGGCGGCGATCCGCCGGGTCGGCGAGCAGCTCACCAGGCTGCACGCGGCCGGGCCGACCGGCAGCGAGGCGGCCGAGGCCAGTCGGCGGCTGTACGAGGAGGTCGACGGGCTGTGGCGCACGGCGCTGCTGCGCCAGAGCCAGCCCGACCCGCTCGACGAGGTGCGTACGGCGATGGCGGTGTTCGACGAGACGCTGTTCCGCACCGTGCCGGTGCTCTACCGGGGCCTCGACACCGCGCTCTCGCCGGACGACGCGGGCCGGCGCCCGGCGCTCGCGCCGCCGTTCCTCAGGCTCGGCAGCTGGGTCGGCGGCGACAGGGACGGCAACCCGCACGTCACGGCGCAGGTGACCAGGGAGGCGGCGCTGATCCAGGCGGAGCACGTGCTGCGCGCGCTGGAGAACGCCGCGACCCGGCTCGGCCGCACGCTCACCGCGGGCGACGCCACCACGCCGCCGTCCGACCAGCTGCGTGCGCTACTCAGGCGCAGTCGCGCCGCGTACCCGGACCGGATGGCGGAGCTGGCCAAGCGGTCCCCGAGCGAGTCGCACCGGCAGGCGCTGCTGATCGCCGCGCGCCGGATCCGGGCGACCAGGGAGCGCGACCTCGACCTCGCGTACCGCGATGCCGACGAGCTGCTCGCCGAGCTGGCGCTGGTGCAGGAGTCGCTGGCCGCCGCGGGCGCGGTGCGGCTGGCGTACGGCGAGCTGCAGCACCTGGTCTGGCAGGTGCGTACGTTCGGCTTCCACCTCGCCGAGCTGGAGATCAGGCAGCACAGCGAGGTGCACGAGCGGGCGCTGGCCGAGGTGCGCGCCGGCGGCGAGCTCAGCGAGCAGACCGAGGAGGTACTGCAGACGCTGCGCGTCGTTGCCTGGGTGCAGGAGCGCTTCGGGGTGCGGGCCTGCCGCCGCTACGTGGTCAGCTTCACCCGCCGCGCGGACGACGTCGCGGCCGTCTACGAGCTCGCCGACCACGCAACCAGCGGCCGGCCGCCGGTGCTCGACGTCGTGCCGCTGTTCGAGACCGGCGCCGACCTGCGCGGCGCCGTCGAGGTGCTGAGCGAGGTCGTGCAGCTGCCGCCCGTCCGCCGCCGGCTGGACGCGACCGGAGCGCGGCTCGAGGTGATGCTCGGCTACTCAGACTCCGCCAAGGACATCGGCCCGGTGGCCGCGACGCTGCTGCTGTACGACGTGCAGGGCGCGCTGGCCGCGTGGGCGAGCAAGCACGGCATCAGGCTCGCGCTGTTCCATGGTCGCGGCGGCGCGCTCGGCCGCGGCGGCGGCCCGGCCAACCGGGCGGTGCTCGCGCAGGCGCCAGGCTCGGTGGCCGGCACGTTCAAGGTGACCGAGCAGGGCGAGGTGATCTTCGCCAGGTACGGGAACGCAGCGATCGCCAGCCGCCACATCGAGCAGGTGTCGTCGGCCGTGCTCATGGCGTCCACCGAGGAGGTGGAGCGGCGTGCGATCGACGCGGCCGAGCGGTTCCGCGGGCTCGCCGACCGGATCAGCGCCGCCGCGCACGAGACGTACCAGGCGCTGGTCGACGCGGACGGGTTCGCGGCCTGGTTCGCCGCCGTCAGCCCGCTGCCGGAGATCGGCTCGCTGCGCATCGGCTCCCGGCCGTCGCGGCGCGCCGGTGCCGCGCAGGACCTCGCCGGGCTGCGGGCGATCCCGTGGGTGTTCGCCTGGTCGCAGGCCAGGATCAACCTGCCCGGCTGGTACGGCCTCGGCAGCGGCCTCGCCGCCGCGGACGACCTGCCGCAGCTGCGGGAGGCGTACGCCCAGTGGCCGCTGTTCCGGTCGCTGCTCGACAACGCGCAGATGAGCCTGGCGAAGACCGACCGCAAGATCGCCGCCCGCTACCTCGCGCTCGGCGACCGGCCCGACCTGACCGAGCAGGTCCTCGCCGAGTACGACCGCACCGTCGACTGGGTGCTGCAGGTGACCGGAAGCACCCGGCTGCTGGAGGCGAGCCGGGTGCTGTCGCGGGCGGTGCAGCTGCGCAACCCGTACGTCGACGCGCTGTCGCACCTGCAGCTGCGCGCGCTGAGCGCCCTGCGCCTGGGCGAGCCCACCGACGAGGAGCACGCCGGCTACGAGCGGCTGCTGCAGCTCACCCTGAACGGGGTGGCGGCCGGCCTGCAGAACACCGGCTGACCATGGGCGACGAGCGGGCGCCGCTGCGCGCCGACGAGCTGACGGCCGCGATCGTGCGCGGCGGGGCGCTGTGGCGTGCGGTGCGCGTCACGCCGAGCACGGCGTCGACCAGCGCCGACCTCGCGGCCGTCGCCGGCACCGAGGCGGAGGGGCTCATCCAGGTCGCGGAGTTCCAGGAACGCGGCCGCGGCCGGCTGGACCGCACCTGGCAGGCGCCGCCGCGTTCGGCGCTGACGTTCAGCGTGCTGCTCGCTCCAGCCGACGTGGCGGTGGACCGGTGGCCGTGGCTGCCGCTGCTCGCCGGCGTCGCCGCCGTGGACGCGCTCGCCGACGTGCTGCCGCAGGGCGCCGGGCTGAAGTGGCCGAACGACGTACTGGTCGGCGACCGCAAGGTCGCCGGGATCCTCGCGGAGCGGGTGGGCGGCGCGCTGGTGCTCGGCATGGGGCTGAACGTCTCGCTGCGTGCCGACGAGCTGCCCGTGGACACGGCGACGTCGCTGCTGCTCGCCGGCGCCGCCGACGTCGACCGGACGGCGCTGCTGGCCGCGCTGCTCGACCGGCTGGCGGCGGAGTACGTGGCGTGGCGCCGAGCGGCCGGCGACGCCACGGCCAGCGGCCTGCTCGACCGGTACCGGCAGCGGTGCGTCACGCTCGGCCGGGCGGTGCGGGTGCAGCTCCCCGGGGACCAGGTGCTCGACGGCACCGCCATCGACGTCGCACCGTCCGGTGCCCTGCTCGTCACCGACCCCGCCGGCAGCGAGCACGAGCTGGCCGCCGGCGACGTCGTACACGTCCGCCCCACCCCACCCTGACCACGGCGCGCCGGGGTCGCTACGTGCGGTGGGGGCCGTGCTCACGTGGGACGATCTGGGCATGGCGAAGGTCGACAGGCGGTTGGCGCCCGGTGAGCAGATCTACCACCAGCTGCACCCGCACTGGCAGGTGCTGGTCGGTCCGGTGTTCCTGTTCCTCGTGTGCGTCGGTGCCGGCGGGTTCCTGGCCGCCGTGTTGCCGGAGAC
The DNA here is from genome assembly GCA_009379825.1 of Streptosporangiales bacterium. NCBI lineage: Bacteria > Bacillati > Actinomycetota > Actinomycetes > Streptosporangiales > Streptosporangiales bacterium. The sequence continues at coordinate 13,112 of WHTA01000012.1, read as the reverse complement.
CTGGATGCGCGCCGCCATCGCCGTCATCTGTCTGCTCGTCGTGCTGCTCTGGGTGCTCCGCCCGTTCCTGCGCTGGTACACCACCACGTACACGCTCACCGACCGGCGGGTGCTGATCCGCGAGGGCATCTTCACCAGGAGCGGGCGCGACATTCCGCTGGCCAGGGTCACCGACGTCGCGTTCAGGCACACGCTGTGGCAGCGGATGCTGCGCACCGGCACGCTGATCCTGGAGTCGGCCGGCGAGCAGGGCCAGGCCGTGCTCACCAACGTCCCTTCGGTCGAGACCGTCCAGCGCGACATCTACACCCTGCTCGACCCGGCCGCCCTGGACAGCGACGCCGACGAGGAGGAGTCGTACTGACGCGCGCGGCTATTCTCGGCGGCATGACACACATCGCCTGCCGCACCGGCGCCGCCGGCCCGCACGTCGCCGAGGTAGTGCTCGACCGGCCGGAGGCGCACAACGCGCTGTCCACGGCCATGGCCGACGAGCTGGCCCGGGTGTGCCGCGAGCTCGCCGACGACCGCGCCGTGCGCGCGGTCGTGCTCACCTCGTCCGGGGAGAAGGCGTTCTGTGTCGGCGCCGACCTGAAGGAGCGGAACTCGTACACCGACGAGCAGCTACGTGCGCAGCGGCCGGTGTTCCGCGCCGCGTTCGGCGCCCTGCTCGGTCTGCCGGTGCCGACCATCGCTGCGGTGCACGGCTACGCCCTCGGCGGCGGCTTCGAGCTCGCCCTGTCGTGCGACCTGATCGTCGCCGACGAGACCGCGGTCGTCGGTCTGCCCGAGGTGTCGGTGGGCGTGATCCCCGGCGGTGGCGGCACCCAGCTGCTGACCCGCAGGGTCGGCTGGTCCCGCGCCGCCGACCTGGTGTTCACCGCCCGCCGGGTGGGCGTGGCCGAGGCGGAGCGGCTGCGGCTGGTCGACCGGCGCACGGCGGCAGTCGAGCACCGCGACACGGCGCTCGAGCTGGCGCAGCAGATCGCGAAGAACTCCCCGGTTGGCGTACGCGCGGCCAAGCGGGCGATGCGGCTGGGCTACGACGTCGACCTGTCGGCCGGGCTGGAGCTGGAGGACGCCGCCTGGCGCGACACCGCGTTCTCCGCCGACCGGGTGGAAGGCGTGCGCGCGTTCAACGAGAAGCGCGCGCCGCAGTGGCCGGGGTGACCTCGTGTCCGGGGTAGTGCAGCTCGCGGCGGAGGGCGGCGGTCACAGGGAGTCCACCACGGTCAGCACGCTGCTCGCGGTGATCGCCGTCGGCATCGGCGTCGTCGCCATCACGGCGCTCGCCCAGCGGATCCGGTTCTCCGCGCCGCTGCTGATCGTCGGCGTCGCGGTGGCCGTCTCGCTGGTCCCCGGGGTGCCGGCATTCCAGCTCGACCCCGACCTGGTGTTGTTCGTCCTGCTGCCGCCGCTGCTCTACGCCGCCGCGCGCGGCAACTCGTATCTGGGCGTCCAGAAGCTGCGTCGCCCGATCGGCATGCTGGCCGTCGGCATGGTCATCGTGACTGCCCTGTCGGTCGGTGTCGTGACGCACCTGATCGTCCCCGACGTGTCGTGGGCAGCCGCGATTGCGCTCGGGGCGGTCGTCGGCCCGCCGGACGCGGTGGCCGCGACGGCGGTGGCCAGGCGTGCCGGGCTGCCGCGCAAGCTGGTGACCGTCCTCGAGGGCGAGAGCCTGTTCAACGACGCCACCGCGCTGGTGACGTTGCGGGTGAGCATCGCAGCGGCCGTCGGTGGAACGTTCGCGCTCGGCGACACGGTGCTGCAGTTCCTCGTCGCGGCCGTCGGCGGGCTGGCCTTCGGCACCGTCGCCGGTCTGCTGCTGAGCTGGGTACGCGCGCGGATGACGTCGGCGCTGCTCACCACCGGGCTCTCGCTGCTGACCCCGTTCGCGGTGTACGTCGCCGCCGAGGAGGCGACGCTGTCCGGCGTCATCGCGGTGGTGGTGACCGGGCTGGTCCTCGCGCACCGCTCGCCGGTCGACCAGTCGCCGGCCGCGCGGCTGACCGAGAACGGGGTGTGGGCGACCAGCCAGCTGCTGCTCGAGGGCGTGGTGTTCGCGCTCGTCGGGCTGCAGCTCACCAGCATCGTGGCCGGGGTGACCAGCCCCTGGTCGACGGTCGCGCTGCTGTCGGGTGTCGTGCTGCTCACCGTGCTCGTCGTCCGCCCGCTGTGGGTGTTCGGCCTGGTGTACGTCGCGCGGGTGCTGCCGTGGACGCGCAGCGAACGACCCAAGCCGGGCGGGCTCGCGGTGATCTCCTGGGCCGGCATGCGCGGTGTGGTGTCGCTCGCGGCCGCGCAGACGCTGCCGCTCGACCTCCCGCACCGCGACCTGTTCCTGCTGGCGACCATGGTGGTCATCTTCGGCACGCTCGGGCTGCAGGGGCTGACGCTGCCTGCGCTGATCCGGCGGGTCGGCGTCGAGGCGCCCGACCCGCCGGCAGGACGCCTTCCAGGTCGCGCAGGCGCAGCAGCGGGCCACCGACGCCGCCAAGCGCAGGATCGAGGAGATCGGCGAGGAGGAAGGGCTGCCGCCGCGGCTGGTGCAGCTGATGCACAAGCAGCTCGACCTGCGCGCGTTCTCCGCCTGGGAGCAGCTCGGCGACCAGCAGGCGGAGACCCCCATGCAGACGTACCAGCGGCTGCGCAGGGAGATCGTGGCGGCCGAGCGGGAGGTGTTCGTCGAGCTGCGCGACACCGGGGAGCTCGAGGAGGAGCTGCTGCGCGAGCTGCAGCACCGGCTCGACCTGGAGGAGTCGCTGCTGCCCGACCCGGTCGAGTCGGAGGCCGAGGGCCACCAGGACGTGCTGCCGGGCCCGCAGGCCCGTACCTGCGAGCATCTGCAGGTCGCGCCGGTCGAGGTGCCGGACGCCGAGCCGCGCGAGTGCGAGGCCTGCCGCCACGACGGCCGCGACGACTGGGTGCACCTGCGCGCCTGCCTCAGCTGCGGGCACGTCGGGTGCTGCGACTCGTCGCCTGGGAGGCACTCGGCCGCGCACTTCACCGAGACCGGCCACCCGGTGATGGGCTCGGCTGAGCGCGGTGAGCACTGGCGCTGGTGCTTCCTCGACAGCCGCGTTGGCTAGTGTGACGGTGGCCACTTGCCTCTGCGGGTAACCTCGCTGACGTGACGATCGACGACAGCACCACGCCGGCGCCGGACGAGCCGGGACACCCGCACCTGGACGAGCTGCGCGACCGGGTCCTCGCCGGCGGTGCACCGAAGTACCACGAGGCGAACGCGGCGAAGGGCAAGCTGTTCGCCAGGGAACGCATCCGGCTGCTGGTCGACGAGGGCTCGTTCACCGAGGACGGCGTGTACGCGAACGTGCTCGCCGGTGACCTGCCCGCCGACGCGGTGGTCACTGGGACTGCGACCGTCGGCGGCCGCCCGGTGTGCCTGATGGCGAACGACTCCACCGTCAAGGCCGGCTCCTGGGGCGCGCGGACGGTGGAGAAGATCGTCCGGATCATAGAGACCGCGTACCGGGGCGGCATGCCGATGGTCTACCTGGTCGACTCCGCAGGTGCGCGCATCACCGACCAGGTGGAGATGTTCCCCGGCAGGCGTGGTGCGGGACGGATCTTCCACACCCAGGTGCGGGCCAGCGGCTCGGTGCCACAGGTGTGCGCCCTGTTCGGCCCGTCCGCCGCAGGTGGCGCGTACATCCCCGCGTTCTGCGACGTGGTGGCCATGGTGGACGGCAATGCGTCGATGTACCTCGGCAGCGACCGGATGGTGGAGATGGTCGTCGGGGAGAAGACCACGCTGGAGGAGATGGGCGGCGCGAAGGTGCACTGCTCGGTCTCCGGCTGCGGGCACCACCTGGCCAAGGACGAGGCGGACGCGATCGAGTTCGTCCGCGGCTACCTGTCGTACCTGCCCTCGAACTGGACGCAGCAGCCGCCGAGCGCGCCGGCCGCGGAGCCGAAGCAGGTCGACCTGGACGCCCTGGTGCCCGCCGACGACCGGCAGGCGTACGACATGCGCAGGTTCGTCCGCGGGCTGGTCGACGACGGCTCGTTCTTCGAGATCCACGCCCAGTGGGCGAAGGAGCTGCTGGTCGGGTTCGCCCGGCTGGACGGCCAGCCGGTCGGCATCGTGGCGAACAACCCGATGTTCAAGGGCGGGGTGCTGTTCGTCGACTCCGCGGACAAGGCGACCAGGTTCGTCCAGCTGTGCGACGCGTTCAACATCCCGCTGCTGTTCCTCTCCGACGTGCCCGGCTTCATGGTGGGCACCGCCGTCGAGCGGCAGGGCATCATCAGGCACGGCGCGAAGATGATCACGGCGATCAGTGAGGCGACCGTGCCGAAGATCTGCGTGGTGGTGCGGAAGGCGTACGGCGCCGGGCTCTACGCCATGTGCGGCCCCGGGTTCGAGCCGGACGCCACCATCGCGCTGCCGACGGCGAAGATCGCGGTGATGGGGGCGGAGGCGGCGGTAAACGCCGTCTACTTCAACCGCATCCAGGCGATCGAGGACGAGCAGGAGCGCGCCGACTACGTCGCCAGCCTCCGCAGCGAGTACGAGGACGACATCGACGTGGTGCGGCTGGCCAGCGAGCTGGTGGTCGACGACGTCCTCCCCGCCTCGCGGCTACGCGGCGAGCTGGTGCGCAGGTACGCCGCCAGCGGCGGCAAGGACCGCACCTTCTCCCGCCGCCGACACGGTGTCACACCGGTCTGACCGGCCGACGGGCGTACGATCGTCGTATGACTGTGCTTCCCGTCGGCCTCCCGCGCTCCGCTCCTCGCTCACCTGCGCCTGGCTCGCGCGCGCCGGGTAGCGTACTCGCTACGATGCTCACGCGAGAGGCCTCCTCATGACACGGGTGTTGCTGGCCGAAGACGACGCGTCGATCGCGGAGCCGTTGACCCGCGCGTTCCGGCGGGAGGGGTACGAGGTCGACGTGTCCGAGAGCGGCGTCGAGGCGTTGCATACCGCACACGACGCAGGCGTCGACCTGCTCGTGCTCGACCTCGGGCTGCCCGAGCTCGACGGGCTGGACGTCTGCCGCAAGCTGCGTGCCGAAGGGCGCGATCTGCCGATCCTCGTGCTGACGGCGCGTGCCGACGAGGTCGACACGGTCGTCGGGCTGGACGCCGGCGCCGACGACTACGTGACGAAGCCGTTCCGGCTGGCTGAGCTGCTCGCCCGTGTGCGGGCGCTGCTGCGCCGCGGCGCCAGCGAGCACGCGCAGGTGCACGGCGTCCGGATCGACAGCGACAGCCGCCGCGCCTGGCTCGGCGACGCGGAACTGGTGCTCACCACGAAGGAGTTCGACCTGCTGCGCGTGCTCGTGCGCGACGCGGGCAAGGTCGTCACCCGCGACCAGCTCATGCAGGAGGTGTGGGGCAGCAAGTGGTGGGGGTCGACGAAGACCCTGGACATGCACATCTCCTGGCTGCGCCGCAAGCTCGGTGACGACGCTACCGACCCGCACTACATCACCACGGTCCGTGGGGTCGGCTTCCGGTTCGAGCGAGACTGACCGCCCGCTGATCTCGATGCGCCGCCGCCTCGTCGTCTCGACCCTCGTGCTCTCGTTGGTGGCCGTCACCGTGTTCGGTGTGCCGCTGGCCGTCGCCGCGTACCGGCTGGTGCACGACGAGACGGTGCGGCGACTGCAACGTACGGCAGACGCGATCGCGACGTCGGTGCAGATCAGGGCCGAGCGCGACGAGCGGGTTACGTCCAGCGACATCCCGAAGACCCAGGAGGACGTGCGGGCGATCATCCGCTACCCGAACGGGCGGGTGATCAGGGTCGGCCCGCGGGTCTCCGGCGCACAGCTCACCGCGCAGGCCAGGACCACGGACGGCATCCTGGTGACGGTCGCCACGCCCCGTGCGGTGGTGGAGCGTACGAGCATCCTCGGCGTGCTGGTCGTCGCGGCGATCGGCGTGCTCGCCGTCGGGGTCACCGTCGGGCTGGCGTACCTGCAGGCCCGCCGGCTGGCGTGGCCGCTGCGCGACCTGGCCTGGCGTGCGGACCGGCTGGGCTCGGGGGAGTCGCTGCCCGCCCGCAGGCACTACGGCACCGCCGAGGTGGACCGCATCGCCGAGGTACTCGACAAGAGCGCGGCGCGCATCGCCAAGCTGCTGCAGGCCGAGCGTGCCTTCGCCAGCGAGGCGTCGCACCAGCTGCGTACGCCGCTCGCGGCGCTGTCGATGCGGCTGGAGGAGATCGAGAGCGCCGCCAACACCCCTGACGTGGTGCAGGAGGAGGCGCAGGCGGCGCTCGCGCAGGTGAGCCGGCTGGCCGACGTGGTCGAGCAGCTGATGGCCGCGGCACGGTCGGGCGGCGACGAGGTGATGGAGCCGGTCTTCGTCGACGACGTCGTCGACCAGCAGCGCGCCGAGTGGGAGCCGGCGTTCCGGCGCGGCAACCGGGAGCTGCGTATCGCCGGTGACCGCGGGCTGCGGGCGCGTGTCTCGGCGTCCACGTTGTCGCAGGTCATCGCGACGCTGCTGGACAACGCCCTGGTGCACGGCGACGGCACGACCACCGTAAGGGTGTCGTCCACGGCACAGTCGGTGGTCGTCGAGGTCACCGACGAGGGGCCGGGGGTGCCGCCCGGGCTCGGCCAGCAGGTCTTCGACAAGCACGTCTCAGGCGGCCACGGCACCGGGCTCGGCCTCGCCCTGGCCAGGTCGCTGGCCGAAGCCGACGGCGGCCGGCTACTGCTTGCGCGGGAACGCCCGGCGCGGTTCGCACTGTTCCTCCGCCCGATCCGCGACGAGCCCGCGCCACGGCGGGTCGTGGGCGGCCCGGCGTGAGCGCGTTGCCTTACCGTCGGGGCATGGACGTACGTTCGCCCGGATGGTGGCTGCAGGTGGTCGGCGCCGTGCACGTCGGGGTCGGGGTAGCGCTCTACCGCACCGAGCTCGCGGAGATCGCGCGTGCCGGAGTGGTGAACGCCGTGCCCGACCGTGGCGGCCGGGCGACGGCGTTCTGGTTCCTCGCGCCCGCGCCGGCGCTCTGGCTGGGCGGCCGGCTGCTGCGGTCCGCAGAGGCGAACGACGACCACGCCGCCCAGCGCGCGGCGGGCGTCGCCCTCACCGCGACCGGCCTGGCATGCGCCGCGGCGATGCCGGCCAGCGGCTTCTGGGCGCTCACCGCGGTCGGGGTCGCCGCCCTGCGCCGCGGCCGGCGGGTCGTGGCCCGCGGCTAGCGGTCGTCGTCGCGGGTCGGCAGGCCGGAGTGCGGGTCCACCGGAGGCGCGTCCGGCGGTAGGAACACCCAGCGCCGGTAGGACCAGAACCGGAACAGCGTGGCCAGGCCGACGCCGACCACGTTGCTCGCGATGTTGCTGGCCAGCCGGGTGCCGAAGATGTCCGGCCAGATGTCGGCGAGCCAGTAGTAGCTCAGGCCGAGCACCAGCATCTGGATCAGCAGGCCGATGCCGTTGAACACGAAGAAGAGGAAGTACTCCTTCGCCAGCCCGGAGTTCTTCCGGTGCCGGAACGTCCAGAACCTGTTGCCGGCGAAGGCGAACGTCGTCGCCACGGCGGTCGCCAGCACCTTCGCGGTGAGCGGGCCGAGCCCGTAGAGCAGGTTGAACACGCCGGTGTCGACCACCCAGGCGACCGCGCCGACGGTGCCGAACTTCGCTGCCTCGTGCAGGAGTTGCCGGAACCGGCGGTATGCCTTCCCGAGGATGCCGGACCGCGGGTCGTCGTGGGCGCCCTCGGCCCCCTCAGCGCTGCTGGCCACCGGCCCAAGGCTAACGGTCGGCCGGTGCCGGGTGGGTGTAGCGTCCGGCGTGGTGCCCGTGACCCGGGTACGAAGCCGTCCTACGTGCGGAGGATCCCGTGCTTGACTACCGACTCGACGCCGAACACGAGGCGCTGCGTGCGACCGTCGCGGAGTTCGCCCGCGACGTGGTGGCGCCGCGGATAGCCGAGTTCTACGAGCGCGACGAGTTCCCGCTCGACATCGTCAGGCAGATGGGCGAGATGGGCCTGTTCGGCCTGCCGTTCCCCGAGGAGCACGGCGGCATGGGCGGCGACTACTTCGCCCTGTGCCTGGTGCTGGAGGAGCTGGCGCGGGTCGACTCTTCGGTGGCGATCACCGTCGAGGCCGGCGTCTCGCTCGGCGCCATGCCGATCTACCGGTTCGGCACCGAGGAGCAGAAGCGCACCTGGCTGCCGCGGCTGTGCCGCGGCGAGATCCTCGGCGGCTTCGGGCTCACCGAGCCGGGCGGCGGCTCGGACGCCGGCGCGACCGCCACGACCGCCGAGCTGGACGGCGACGAGTGGGTGATCAACGGCAGCAAGGCGTTCATCACCAACGCCGGCACGGAGATCACCGGCCTGGTGACGGTGACCGCCGTGACCGGCGTGGACGCGGACGGCCGCAAGGAGCTCTCGAGCATCATCGTGTCTTCGGGCACACCCGGGTTCACCGTCGGCCAGCGGTACTCGAAGGTCGGCTGGAACGCGTCCGACACCAGGGAGCTCGCGTTCAGCGGCTGCCGGGTGCCCGCGGCGAACCTGCTCGGCGAGCGCGGCCGCGGCTACGCCCAGTTCCTCCGCATCCTCGACGAGGGCAGGATCGCGCTCGCGGCCCTGTCGACCGGGCTGGCGCAGGGCTGCGTGGACGAGTCACTGAAGTACGCGCAGCAGCGCGAGGCGTTCGGCAAGCCGATCGGGGCGTACCAGGCGATGCAGTTCAAGATCTCCGACATGGAGGTGCGTGCGCACACCTCCAGGCTGGCGTACTACCGGGCGGCGGAGCTGATGCTGCGCGGCGAGCCGTTCAAGCGGGCCGCGGCGATCGCGAAGCTGCACGCGTCCGAGTGCGCGGTCACCAACGCGCGGGAAGCCACCCAGGTGCACGGCGGGTACGGCTTCATGAACGAGTTCCCCGTCGCCCGGATGTGGCGCGACGCGAAGATCCTGGAGATCGGCGAGGGCACGAGCGAGGTGCAGCGGATACTGATCGCCCGCGACCTCGGCCTCTCCTGACCGACCCGGCGTCGCTAGGCTCGGGCTGTGCAGAGTCCCTCTGGTTTCCCCTCGGTCGGCATGGTCGGCGCCGGTCAGCTGGCGCGGATGACGCACGCCGCGGCCATCCCGCTCGGCGTGGGTTTCCGGGTGCTCGCCGCGGACCCGTCCGACGGTGCGGTGCTCGTCTGCGGCGACGTCACCGTCGGCCAGCACACGTCGCTGGCCGACCTCCGCGGGTTCGCCGCCGGCTGTGACGTGGTCACGTTCGACCACGAGCACGTGCCTGGTGAGCACCTCCGTGCGCTCGAGGCGGACGGACACCTGGTGCGGCCGGGGTCCGCGGCGCTGCTGCACGCCCAGGACAAGCAGGTGATGCGCGACCGGCTGGCGCCGCTCGGCATCCCATGCCCCGCCTACGCGAACGCCGACCCTGGTGCGGCCGACAAGCAGGTGCGCGCGTTCGCCGAGGAGCACGGCTGGCCGGTGATCGCGAAGACGCCACGCGGCGGCTACGACGGCAAGGGGGTGTGGGTGCTCGACGGCCCGGACGACCTCGCCGACCTGCCCGAGGTGCCGCTGCTGCTCGAGGAGCGGGTGGAGTTCCGCCGCGAGCTGGCCGCGCTGGTGGCACGCTCGCCGCACGGGCAGGCGGTCGCGTACCCGGTGGTGGAGACCGTGCAGCGCGACGGCATCTGCGTCGAGGTGCTCGCGCCGGCGCCCGGCCTGGCCGAGGACCACGCGCTGCTCGCGCAGCAGCTTGCCCTGCGGATCGCCGGCGAGCTCGGCGTCGTCGGCGTGCTCGCGGTGGAGCTGTTCGACACCGCCGACGGGGTGGTGGTGAACGAGCTGGCGATGCGGCCGCACAACTCCGGGCACTGGACCATCGACGGCGCGCGCACGTCGCAGTTCGAGCAGCACCTGCGCGCGGTGCTCGACCTCCCGCTCGGGTCACCGGCACCGGTCGCGCCGTACACGGCGATGGCCAACCTGCTCGGCGGCGCCGACCCGCACGTCTACGACAGGTACGTGCACGTGCTGGCCAAGGACCCGGCGGTGAAGGTGCACCTGTACGGCAAGGAGGTGCGGCCTGGCCGCAAGATCGGCCACGTGACCGCCGTCGGCGACGACCTCGACGACGTCCGCGCGCGAGCCAAGGATGCATGCGACTACCTCAGGGGGGACGGATGAGCGAAGGTACGCCGGTGGTCGGCGTGGTGATGGGGTCCGACTCCGACTGGCGGGTGATGAGCGCCGTCGGCGAGGCCCTGGACGAGTTCGAGGTGCCGTACGAGGTCGACGTGATCTCCGCGCACCGGATGCCGCGGGAGATGATCGAGTACGGCGCGACGGCGACGGACCGCGGCCTGCAGGTGCTCGTCGCGGGCGCCGGCGGCGCCGCGCACCTGCCCGGCATGCTCGCGTCGGTGACCCCGCTGCCGGTCATCGGCGTGCCGGTGCCGCTCGCGCACCTGGACGGCATGGACTCGCTGCTGTCCATCGTGCAGATGCCTGCCGGGGTGCCGGTCGCGACGGTCTCCGTAGGCGGCGCCCGCAACGCCGGCCTGCTCGCCGTGCGTATCCTCGCCGCGGCGGACCAGAAGCTACGGGCCAGGATGGTCGACTTCCAGGCGGACTTGAAGGCCGCGGCGGAGGCGAAGGGCGCCCGGCTGCGCGACGAGCTCGCCGACGGCTAGCGCTCGGGTCGTCGAGGATCTCCGACGCGCCGGCGATCGATCTGGACAAGGCATCGGCGGACGGCCGGTTACGGCACGTGGGACGAGGTGCCGGCGCCAGGCCGGGTGACGCGGGTCGGCGCTCATATCACCGGGGTGGTCGGTGGTCCGCCTTCCTCCCATGCGTTGAAGGTGGCGTCCCACACGGCGACCTTCCCGTCGCGTAGCTGCCAGATTTCGGTGCCGCGGCCGAGCATGGCCTTGCCCGTCTTCGCATCCTCCCAGCTCGCGTCCCAGCTGTTCGCGAGCAGGTCGCCCATCAGCACGCGCGGCGTCTTCGTCAGCCGGTAGCATTTGGTGCGGGCGAACCTGGCGGTGAGGAACTCCATGATCGCGGCACGGCCGCGCAGCTCGGGGAAGTCGGCGAAGCGGGCAACGGCGTCCTCGGTGAACCCTTCGGCGATCGCCGCCAGGTCGGCGGCGCCGAACGCGGCCTCCACCGACTTGACCAGTTCGGTCGCCTCGTCCCAGGTCATCATGAGCCTCTCCCCGCCCGCAGACGTGTGGGGGAGGCGTAACCGGACCGCGCGGGTGAGCGCGGTCCGGCGGGACGGTTCGTCGGAGTCAACGGACGAGCTCATAGAACCGCCAGAAGTCGTCCTCGATGGGCAGGTTGGTGGTGGCGGAGAACCCCGCCTCGGCGGCCAGGGCGGACATGGTGGATGGCCGGATGACGGCCCCGATGGCTGCCGAGGGCTGCTCGGCCATGGACTGGGGCAGGCAGGCAAGGATGCTCACCGCGTAGAGGAACCCGTCGATGGGCCCAGGCTCGGCGAAGCTGTCCCCAGCGTGCTCGTCGGCGACGATCAGCCTGCCGCCGTCCGCGAGCATGCCCTTGGCCGCGCGCAGGGCGTCGACCGGTCTGGCCATGTCGTGGACCGCCTCGAGAATCGTGACCACGTCGTACACTCCGTCGTCGGTGCCGTTGTCGGACAGGTTCCGCACCTGGAACCTGACCCGGTCGGCGACACCGGCCTCGGCGGCGTTGTGTCTGGCGATCGCGATCGACGTCTCGTCGTTGTCGAACCCGTCGGCGGTGACGGCCGGGTAGTGCCTCGCCATGGCGACCGCGGCCAGCCCGACGCCGCACGCGAGGTCGGCGATCCTGGCGGGCGGGTCGGCGCGCAGGCGCGCGTCGATGTCCGCGAGGGCAGGCAACCAGACCTCCGTCAGGGCGTGGGTGTACATCGGCCTGGTCATCGCGCCCTGTAGCCGTACGAAGCTCTCGCCATAGCGCTCGAGGGGAACGCCTTCGCCGTCACGGAACGCTTTCGCCAGCCAGGTGACGGCCGGGCCGAGCTCGGTCGCGCAACCTGCGAGAGCTCCGACGAAGGCCGGGCTGTCGTGGTCGCACAACGGCTCCTGGTGCGCGAGCGGCAGCGCGTACTTCCGGTCGGCGGCGTCCGCGGTGGCGTCCGCCACCTCGATGACGCCGCTGACCGTCTGCTGCTCGAGCCATTCGCGGACGTACCGTTCTGCGCACCCCGTGCGTTCGGCTAGCTCGTACGAGGTTGCCGGACCAGCTGACAGCGCCTCGTACAGGCCCAGCCGCACGCCGATGTCGATCACGTACAGGTCCAAGGCGCCGTTCAGTGACCCGAAGACGCGTTCGACGAACGCACCTGTCTGCTGTTCGAGCGTGTGCTCGTCGACTTGTGAGGTGTCAGTGGTTGTCATGACCGTTCCTCTGCTCCATGGATCGTTCGGTTGAGCTTCGAGCATGCGACCAGCAACCGATGCCGAGCATGGGGAACGTTCCCTATTTCTCGACGGGGTACGAGGCGGCGTAGGCAGTTGCCTCGACGCGGCTGCGCACCCCGAGTTTGGTGAGGATGTTGCTGACGTGGTTCCCGGCCGTCTTGGTCGAGATGTAGAGCCGCCCGCCGATCTCGGCGTTGGTGAGCCCCTGGGTGACCAGCCGGAGGACCTCCTGCTCACGGCCGGTCAACACGCCGCCGCCCTTGGCACCCACGCGGCTGCGGTCGCCGAGGACGCGCAGGAGTGCGGCGGCGGCATTGGCCGGCCGGGCCGCGGGCGCGTCGTCGACGCGTAACCGCGCCAGGTCCAGGTGTGCGTGCGCTGTCTCCATCGCGCCGGGAGCGGAGACGGACAGGGCATCCAGGGCCGTTTCCAGTGCCACGACCGCTTCGTGGCGCTCCCCCCGCGCGACCAGCACCCGCGCGCGGCCGGACCACGCCCGGCCGGTCGCCCGGCGATTCCCGGTCTGCTCGGCGACGGCGGCGAGGCGGCGCGCCGCGAGGTCCGCGGCGGCGACGTCGCCCCTAGATGGTTGATTCCTTGGTCAGTGGTCGTAGGCGGTTAGTGATCGTTTGCTGGTGACGCCGGTGGTCCAGTTGGTCCAGATGCCGGAGGTGAGGGCGAGGAGTCGCTGGGCGATGCGGGTGAAGACTCCGGTGG